>JADLCA010000400.1 GCA_020847495.1 Candidatus Hydrogenedentota bacterium
CCATGTTGGGCGTGATCATCGGGGTCATGTCCGTCATTCTCCTCATCTCGCTTGGAGAAGGCGCCCAGGCGTACGTCGCGAAAGAGTTCGCGGGCATGGGCAGCAACATCCTGATTGTCACCCCGGGCAAGCAGGAGACCTCCGGCATGATGCCCTTGATCGCCGGCAGTTTTCGCAAGCTCACCTACGAAAACGCGAAGGAAATCGACCGGAAAGCCGTGGGCGTGCGGGCGGTGTCGCCGGTGGTGCTGGGTGCGGGCGCCGTTCAGAAAGGTGACCGGCGCCGCAACACGATGGTGCTTGCGGTAACCCCGGCCTTTGAAGTCGTTCGGAATCTGCACGCGCAAGTTGGCCGTTTTGTCAGCGAGCAGGACATCGAGAAGAACACCAAGGTCTGCATCCTGGGCACGCAGGTCGCCGAAGAGCTGTTTGGCATCGACAATCCGCTCAGCCAGACCGTGTCCATCAACCGGACCAAGCACACCGTCGTTGGCATCCTCGAACACAAGGGAGTGACGCTGGGCATCAATGTTGACGACCTCGTCATCGTGCCGCTGCCCAGCGGCCAGCAGATGTTCTATGGCGGCGAGGACAAGCTGTTCCAGATCGTGGTGCGGGCCAACAGCCCGGAGGACGTCAAGCTCGCGACGGAGTCCATCCGGGAGATCCTGACGGCCTCCCACGACTATGTGGAAGATTTCACCATCACGGACCAGACCTCGATTCTGTCGACGCTCGACAACATCTTCACCGCGATGAAGGTCATGCTGGCGGGTATCGCGGGGATCTCGCTGCTTGTGGGTGGCATCGGGATCATGAATATCATGTTGGTGTCCGTGCGCGAGCGGACCCGCGAGGTCGGTATTCGCAAGGCGGTGGGCGCGTCGCGTCTCGACATCGGCATGCAGTTCGCCATCGAATCGGTCACGCTCAGTTCGATTGGCGGAACGCTGGGCATCGCACTCGGCTACTTCGGCACCTTCACCATCCGGCTCATCTATCCGCCGCTCCCGGTTTTCACGTCAGGATGGGCCATTGTGCTCGCGTTCTTCTTCAGCATGTCCGTGGGCGTGTTCTTCGGCGCTTACCCAGCCTACAAGGCATCGGGCGTCGATCCCGTCGAGGCATTGCGCTACGAATAATCGGGCTATCTGCAGCGGCCTCCGGGCGGCTGGCGGCATGCTTGCTTCCATGCTATGCTCGTGGGCGGAAGTCCTGGCGAGTGGACGAGGTCCGCAACCCTATCGAACGAGGGAGAGGTGTGTCATGCTCAATCTGGCCGTGATCCTGGAAAACAGCGCCCGTGAATGGCCGGACAAAGAGGCGGTGACCTTCAATCATTTCCGCCTGACCTATCGCATGATCAACGACCTGGCCAACCAGGTCGCCAACGGGTTGCGGGCAGCGGGAATCCGCAAGGGCGACAAGATCGCATTCTCATGCCCGAATCTGCCGTATTTCCCAATCGTGTACTTCGCCATCCTCAAGGTGGGTGCGGTGATGGTGCCGCTGAACGTGCTGCTGCGTGAGAAGGAGGTCGCCTACCACCTTTCGGATTCCGATGCGGTCGCGTTCATCTGTTTCGAGGGGCCGGAGCATCTGCCCATTGCCAAGTTCGGGTACGCGGGGTTCAAAGAGGCGAAGACCTGCGAGCACTTCTGGATCATCCCCACGATTCCCGGGGGCGATTCGCCGATCCCCGGTGTGCAGACGCTGATGGAATTGATGCAGGGACACCCCAACACCTTTGACACGGTCCAGTGCCGGGCCGACGACACCTGCGTGATCATTTACACCTCGGGCACGACGGGGCGCCCGAAGGGCGCGGAATTATCGCACTTCAACATGCTGATGAATTGCATGGTCTCGAAGGACCTTGTCGATGGCTCGCACGACGATGTCGCGCTCGCGGTGCTGCCGTTCTTCCATTCGTTCGGGTTGACAGGCGTGCTGAGCACGGCGACCCTGGGCGGCGCACGGCTGGTCCTGCTTCCCCGGTTTGAGCCGGGCGAGGCCCTACGCGCGATGCAGGACGAGAACGTGACCTTGTTCGGCGGCGTGCCGACCATGTATTGGGAATTGCTGAACTATCCCGACGCGGGCAAGTACGACCTGGAGAAGATCGCCAACACACTGCGCATCGGAGTCTCTGGTGGATCGGCAATGCCGGTCGATGTCATGACGCGGTTTCAGGAGAAATTCCGGATTCGCGTGCTCGAGGGCTACGGCCTGTCGGAGACCTCGCCGTCGGCCTCGTTCAGCAGGCTCGACATGCCGCAGAAAATAGGATCCATCGGCGTGCCCATATGGGGCGTCGAGATGAAAGTCGTCGACACCAATGTCAGCGAAGTCCCGCGCGGCACGCACGGCGAGATCGTCATCCGCGGGCACAACGTGATGAAAGGCTACTACAAGCGCGACGAGGCCAATGAAGAGGCCTTCCGGGGCGGCTGGTTTCACTCCGGAGATATCGGCTACCAGGATGAGGACGGCTATTTCTTCATCGTGGACCGCCTCAAGGACATGATCATCCGCGGCGGGTACAACGTCTACCCGCGCGAAGTCGAGGAAGTCCTCATGACACATCCGGAGGTTTCTCTGGCGGCGGTCCTCGGGGTACCGGACGAAGTCCATGGCGAAGAGATCAAAGCGTACGTTGTGCCCGAGCCGGGGTCCACAATCACGGCCGAGGCCCTGATCGAGTGGAGCAAGAACGAGATGGCGGCCTACAAGTACCCCCGATACGTCGAGCTGCGCAAGACGCTGCCGCTCGGCCCGACCGGGAAGGTGCTGAAACAGGAATTGCGAAGAGAGTTCGCGCCCAAACCTGCCTGACGCACGCCCCGCGTATCCTGGTGTCGCGCGGGGCTGACACGATAATGGATGTTGATTTGATCCCAAAAAACGGCAGTTGAATGGGATTGACCCCTCGTGCTGTGAGGCCGTATTGGCGGAACGCAATGGGAAGAACGGCGCCATTACCAGTTGGGTGAGCGCCGTTTGAGTGTCAAGCCGGTGCTATCTTCACGGATTGCCACGCTGGTGCGTGGCGTTCCCAGGCCCGACTGAGTTCTTTTGGATCGCAAGCGACGATGGTGTTCACTTACCAATAAGGAAAGGTCCGGCATGTTCAACATTGCAACCCTCCTGGAAACCAGCGCCCGGGTGAACCCCGACAAGACTGCCATCGTGTTCGGCGGGCACATCCGGCTCACCTACAAGCAAGTCAACGAGATGGCCAATCAGGTCGCCAACGGGCTCCAGGCGGCCGGTGTGCGCAAGGGCGACAAGGTCGCGCTGAGTTGTCCCAACCTGCCGTACTTCCCCATTCTGAGTTACGGGATCATGAAGGCGGGGGCCGCGCTGGTCCCGCTGAATGTGCTCCTGAAACACCGGGAAATCGCCTATCACCTCTCGGACAGCGAGGCCGTGGCGTACATCTGCTTCGAGGGAACGGAAACGCTGCCGATGGCCCAGGAAGGCCATGCGGGTTTCAAAGAGGCGCAGACGTGCGCGCATCTGTGGACCATTCCCCGGGTGCCCGGGGCCGATTCGCCGATCGCGGGTGTGCCCACACTGATGGACCTGATGCACCAGCGCCCCAATACCTTTGAAACGGTTTCCACACGGCCCGACGACACTTCCGTGATCATTTATACTTCCGGGACGACCGGCCGCCCCAAAGGGGCCGAACTGACTCACTCCAACCTCATGCTGAACTGCATGGTGATAGACCGGATGAGCCGCACGCAGGCCGAAGACGTCATGCTCGTGGTGCTGCCGCTCTTCCACAGCTTCGGGTTCACCTGCATGATGCAGGCGGGCTTCTACGCGGGTGCGACGCTCGTGCTGTTGCCGCGCTTTGATCCCGCCGACGTGTTCTCCGCGTTGCAGGACGAGAAGGTCACCATGTTCGCGGGCGTACCGACGATGTACTGGGATCTTCTGAACTACAAGGACGCGGACAAGTACGACCTCGATTCGATCGCGAAGAATCTGCGCCTGTGCACCTCGGGCGGCGCGGCCATGCCGGTGGAAGTCATGCGTAAATTCGAGGAACGGTTCCACGTGCCGATTCTCGAGGGCTACGGCCTCTCCGAGACGTCGCCCGTGGCGAGCTTCAACCAGCTCGACAAGCCGCGCAAGCCCGGTTCGATTGGCGTGCCCGTCTGGGGTGTCGAAATGAAGATCGTCGATAACGACATGAACGAGTTGCCGGTTGGCGAGACGGGGGAGATCGTCATCCGCGGGCACAACATCATGAAGGGGTACTACAAGCGCGACGAGGCCAACGACGAGGCGTTCCGCGGAGGGTGGTTCCACTCGGGCGACCTGGGGTACAAGGATGCCGACGGCTATTACTTCATCGTGGACCGCTCCAAGGACATGATCATCCGAGGCGGGTTCAACGTGTATCCTCGTGAAGTCGAGGAAGTGCTGATGACACACCCCGAGATCTCTCTGGCCGCAGTTGTCGGCATCCCGCATGAGGAGCACGGCGAAGAGGTCATGGCCTACATCATTTCCGAGCCGGGCTCCCGCATCACGGACCGCGAAATCATTGCGTGGAGCAAGGCGGAGATGGCCGCGTACAAGTACCCGCGCCACGTGCAGCTCGTCAAGGCCCTGCCGATGGGACCCACCGGGAAGATCCTGAAGACGGAATTGCGCAAACAGGCCGCCGAAGCGATGCAGGCCTCGTAACAGGCAAACACGAACGGGTGAAGCCTATGGCGAGGGGCGCCTGTGTCAGACGTCCAAATTGGTCTATCAGGAGCGCCGGCATCCCTGCCGGCTCTTGAGGAGAGCAAAGGGCAGCGGTGCGTCTGAAGAGCCGGCAGGGATGCCGGCGCTCCAGGCCGCGTATCTCCAGGCCGCGCATCTTGTGTTGGGGGGGAATGCCAAACTCTTTGGCGAAGCGGCAAGCGTGCGAACTCCGCGGGGCGCGAAGGGGTGACTGTTTCCCAGCCGTTACACGCCCGCGGTGAGGGCGCGCAATTCGGCGGGGATGTCGAGGCAGGCGCGGGCATCGCCCAAGGCGGTCCGGGCAAGCGCGTCGGCCATGTTCATGACGGTGGAAGCGTCGGGGTCTTCGTCGAAGATGACGCGCAGAGTGTGCAGGCGGTGCGGCATTCGTTCGGCGTGTTCGGGGGTCAGGGGCAGGAGCCTGAGCAGCCAGAGCATGAGACCATCGCGCAGGGAGGCGCGGTCTTTCCCGAACACGGCGGCCGCCATGTGGATGAGTGGCTCGCGGCCATCCATGCGCTCGAACAGTCCCGCCGCCAGCAATGCGCGCTCGGTCTGCCCCGGCACCGTTACGCCGAGCGCGGCTTCAACGGCGGCAAGCGTCTGGCCGGAGTTGCCGCGTGCGCAGGTAAACAACGCGTACCACATCCGTGCCCGCGGGTGCGCCGAACGCGCCTGTAAGGCGCCGTGACACGATTCGAGCGCCGCGGCGTGTTGACCGAGTTGCTCCTGCAGCAGGGCCTTGCCCACGCGGGAGGTCGCAATAAGGTCGCGGAGTTCCACACGGCTGCGGCGAACATCCCAGTCCAGCGCGGCGTCCCACGCAGCCAGCGATTCGGCAAAACGTCCAGCGCGTTCGAGCGCGATGGCGCGATTGACGTGCGCCGCCGCCGTGTACAGATCGCGGTGTTGGCACGAGGAGCCGCCGAGCGTGCGCACGGCTTCTTCGGCGACACGGGCCGCCTCATCGCAACGGTCGAGCCGTGTGAGTGCTACGCTTTCGTTCAACATCAGGAGCACGCGGCTGAGTTCGCGCACCGCGGGTTCGGCCTCGCAATGGTTCTGGTACGCGTAGGCGCACCACGAGGCGGCCGCGGCGGACTGCTGCAGGGCCAGCAAGGCGTGGCTCTTGTTCACCGCGGCCATGGCGCGGGTGTCGGCGTCGGCGTCCGGGGCTTCCAGCACGCGATCGGCGCACGCGAGCGCGGCCGCGGGGCAATTCTCCGCGGCGAGCCGCGCCCCGCCGAAGAGGGCAGCCCGGGCGCCCCGTTCGCGATCGAGAAGCCGCCGCACCTCGTTCTGCCCGTCTTTGCCGGCGCAGGTGCGAAACTCGGGGCTTTCCACCGGCAGGCATTGCAGTGCGCGTTCTCCGGAATCGGGATTGTCTCCGGGTCTATCGGTGAGGTCCACGATCGATGCGGGCCAGGCGGAACTCTCCGGGACATCGCACTCGAACTCGACATAGGCATCGAACCGGAACGCCTGCGCATCCACGCAACCGCGGACTTCCTTTTCATGAAGGCGCGCGATGGAGCACCAACGCGATACGACCCGCACGAGCGAGGCCAAGGCCGAGTCGCGGCCCTGCTTCAACTCAAATACGTGGCGGCCCAAGGGATCGCCCAGCTCGTAGCAGGTTTCGCGGCCCACCTGCGTGCGCGCCACATACCCGCCGCGCAACAATTCCTGCAACTGGCGCGACACCGTCTGCGGCGTCAGAAAGAGGAAGCGCGCCAGCTCCGTCACGTTGACCGCGCGGCCCTGGTGACCCGCGAGCGCATGGAGAATCTTTTGCTGCTGGCTGGATCGGTCCGCCATGCGGCGTTCGTGCAGGGCGGACAATTCGCCGCGGACCAAGTGCAACAGTGGTTCCTGCAAGTCGCGGAGCGCCGGATCCGACAGGCAGCGGTCGAGCAGGGCCAACAAACGGCAGTTGCCGCCGGTGAGCGCGTGGATTGCGTCCACGCGGGCTTGGTAGCGCGGTTCTTGCAGCGCCAGCGCGAGGGCGTTGTCGCCGCGTGCGGACGCGAGGGCGCAAAGCAGCGCGCGCGTATCGCACACTTCCGGATCCGGTACGGAGAATACCGAGAAGGAGTCCGCGATCCACGGATGAAGCAATTGGGTTTCGCGGGGGGCGATGCGGGCCGTGCCCAACAGGGATACGTTGGCGGCGTCCGCCAGGAACTGTTGAAAACCGGCCACCTGCGAACGCGTCCACGTGTTCAAGGCGTCGTCCAGTTGCTCGACGAACACGAGAACCGGTTGCCCCGCGCGGGCTTCGTCGAAGAGACCGGCCAAGGCCGCGAAACGCTCTTCCGCCTCCAACGCGTCGAGCGTGGCGCGGATATACTCAAGGGGAATGCCGCACTGTTGCACGCATGCCAGGAGCAGGTCGAACGGGGAATCCGGCACGGGGGCCGCGTCGGGAAGCAACAGGATGCGGCGGCCGGTACGGCCGGTGGCAGAACGTTTCTCGATAAGCCTGGCGACATACACGAGCACATGACTCTTGCCGGAACCCCAGGGTCCAGCCAGCAGTCCGCAGAGGCTTCGGCCTTCGCGCGCGGCGCGCGAGAATTCGGCCGCGATATCCGCCGCCACGGCGCGATGCCCGGGACTGAGCGTGCGGTCCAGCCATTCGAGGGACCGGGGATGCGGATTGAGCACCGCCTGTGGCGCGGGAAGCGAAGACAATCCGCTCACGACGGAGGGTGCGGAAGCGCCCTCGGCGGCGGGGGCATCCGCTTCCGCGGGCAAGACCGGCGACTGGTCGAACACCGGCTCCATCTGGATTTGCATGGGCGACTGCGCGCCGGCCTTGATTCGCTCGATTAGGTCGTCCGAGGTCAGGGGCGACAGGCGCTCGTCCTCGCCGGAGGGTTCGCTGCTGTCGTCGGTCTCGGCGAACTGCGTGAGCGGGATTGAAGCGACCCGCTCCGGGGTCCAGGGCGTATCGGAGAAACGCGCCATCCAGTCGACGCTGTTGCGGATTGCCGCGGGGACATTCGCGCAGGCCCGTGCCAAGGCCTCGGCAACCGAGCGCAAGTTGGTGCACGGCACCTGTTCGCCCATCAGCAGACAGCCTGCCAGGTAGGCCGCGTCCGCGGGCGTGAGCGGCGGCAGCTCGAAGGGCGGCATGTCTTCGAGGGGCCGTCCGGCATAGCCGCGCGCGTGCAGCTTGTCGAGGACGCGCTGAAGGCCCTGGGCATCGCTCAGGATCATGCGGAGCAGCGGGTACCGGTGCCGCAGGTCGCGCAGGGTTTCCAGCAGGCCGATGGCTTCCTGCTCTGCGTACTCGCCCATGAGCGTATCGAGAAAGGCGGGCAACTCGTCGACCATGATGACCGGGCAGTCCGCTTGGCCTCGTTCCATTAACACCGCGCAGGTGCGGTGCAACATGGCGTCCCAGGTTTCGGGAACGGTGGAATCCTGGACGGGAGCGGCCAGGCCCAGGCCTTCCGTGTACCATTCGCGGACGTAGTTCTCCCAGGTCTTGGGGACATAGCCTTGTTGGCACAGATGTTTGGTGAGTTCCCAGACGAATTCGCGCAGGCTGCGGCAGTTACGCGCGGAAAAGAGGGTGGGGCCCGCCCACTCCGGGCGGAGCGCAAGCGCGAGGTTCAAGAACCACGTTTTGCCGACGCGCGGCTCCGCCGAGATGCGCGCACTCGACGATTTCAGTTGCAGCCAGAGGGCCTCCACCTGGTCCGTCCGTCCAATGACCAGTGCGGGAGCGGAATGTTCGTCGAGCGCGCCGGCGCTTACCGTCAACCTTCGGAAATCGCTGTTGGCTGGCATACCCGCTCTTTTCCTGTTGACAGCCCGACACCGAGTCCGGTGCCTGAGATTCACAACGGAAGGGCGGAGTTCTTTGCACGCAACCCAGAATTAACCCGCACCGTCCCTTCCTGAGGGCGCGAGATGATACCAATCGTCCGGGGGTCCGTCAAGGGAAGAATGGGGCACGGAAAAAAAGATCGGGCGAATGGGATGACAGGTGCGGGTACTCAATCGGGCGGATCGGACGGATCAGACCGATCGGACTGGTCTGATCGGTCTGATCAGAGCAGTCCGATTCTTCCGATCCCCTACGGCACGTACCTTCCCGGCGTCGATTCATACGAGTCCAGGTAGTCGAGCGCCTCTTCCGGCGTGGGGGCGAGGTGAAAGAGCGAGGTGGACGCCGCCTTGGCGAAGCCCTGCTCGATCATGTGCAAGAAGAACTGCACGAGCGGTTCATAGAAGCCCGCCGTGTTGAGGAAAGCGACGGGCTTTTCGTGAAACCGAAGCTGGCGCAGCGTTACCGTCTCCAGAATCTCTTCGAGCGTCCCGTAGCCGCCCGGCAAGGCGATGTACGCGTCCGATCGGGCCTCCATGGTGGCCTTGCGTTCGCGCAGGTCTCGGGTCACGATGAGTTCGTCCGCATCGGTGTAGGCGAGTTCAAGTTCCTGCAGGGCAAGGGGGATTACGCCGACGACATGGCCGCCGTCCGCGTGCACGGCCTGGGCCAGCGCGCCCATCAAACCGTTGTTGCCGCCGCCGTAGACGAGCGTGATGCCGCGCGCGGCGAGGCAATGGCCCAAGTGAGCCGCGGCATCGAAATAGATCTTCGGCACCTCGTTGCTTGACGCGCAGAAGACACACACGCTGTGGATGGCCACGATCGCGAATCCTTCAAAAGACCGGGGAGCCCTTCGCCATTCAAGGGCTCCCCGCAACGCCACGCGCATTCCTACGCGCTCTGAGACATCACCATTCGAGGCTGGCGGCGGTCTGGTACTCCGTCACGCGCGTCTCGAAGAAGTTCTTCTCCTTCATGAGGTCGATCGTCTCGCTCATCCACGGGAACGGATTGCGCGATCCATATACCGCCTTCAACCCGATTCGTTCCATCCGGCGATCGGCGATATGTTCCACGTATTCGCGGAATAGGCCCGCGTTCAATCCGAGGATGCCCCGTGGCAGACAGTCTCCCGCATACAGCACCTCATAGTCAACTGCCTGCTTGATGAGATCGTAGATTTCCTGCTGCAACTGCGGCGTCCACACACCGGGGTTCTCCTCCTTGATCGTGTTGATGAGGTCGATGCCGAAGTTCAGGTGGATCGTTTCATCGCGCAGGATGTATTGGAATTGCTCGCCGATACCCGTCATGCGGTTCTGCCGGTGGAAGCTCAGGATCATCACGAAACCGCTGTAGAAGAAGATGCCTTCCATGATCACGTAGAACCCGACGAGGTTCTTGATGAACTGCTGAATGCCCTCAATAGTCTCCGTCGAGAAGTCCTCGCGCATCACGTCTTCCGTGAGCTGCATCACGAAACGGTCCTTGCCCTCGATGGAGGCCACCTCGTGGTACATGTTGAACACTTCACGTTCATCGAGCGAAAGCGATTCGACGATGTAATGGAAGGTGTGCGTGTGCACGGCTTCCTCGTAGGCTTGGCGCAGGAGGTACTGGCGCGCCTCCGGGTTCGTGATGTGCTTGAAGATCGCGAGGACGATGTTGTTGCCGACGAGGCTCTCGCCGGTGCTGAAGAACCCGAGGTTACGCATGATGACCAGGCGCTCCGCATCGGAAAGCACATCCGATTTCCACAGCTCGATGTCGCGCTGCATTGAGACTTCGCTTGGCAGCCAGTTGTTGTTGCACCCGTTGAGGTAGTGCTCCCAAGCCCAGTGATACTTGAGCGGCATCAACTGGTTGACGTCGACCTGCCTGCAATTCAAGAGCCGTTTGTCATCGGCATTGATGCGCTTCGACAGATCGTACGGTTGTGGGGGCATCCCCGAGGTGGTGCAACAAGCTGACATTGAATAGATCTCCTTTCACTCCCTATATGCAGATGAATGCGAGTACACTCGGGCCACCGCAATGGAAGAAGCCGTCTGGGACAGGCGCCCCCGCCTGTTGACTTCAACATTTCATCCTTATCCGCGTCTATCTTTGCTGCTCACGGCGAAACCCGGAATTTGTTCATGTCTTTGGTTTCATCTCTTGTCTTCAAATCGGTGCAAACCGGTGTAATCTGTGGACCAGCTCTCTTCCCGTTGAGCCCATTCAGATTGCCGACGCGCAGAGCATGGTGCCGCACTTTCAGCGCTCAAGATTGAGGGAGCGTCGTTTACCCAGGGCGGCGCTTCGCTTTGCCCTGGGCTAGTATGGCGCCGGCCCTTCAGGCCTCAAGAGAGAGCGCACGCAGTCTCGGCAAATCTCCCTTCCCTATTGGCGCTCATTCGTGTTTCTCTATGTCATCTGCGTTTCTCTGCGCCATCTGCGGACAATCTTTTCTCATTGGCATGCTTCGCAGTCCGGATCGGCGATGCTGCAGGCCTTCGGCGCGGTCACTTCGCCCCGCTCGACCTGCACATTGCTCGATGCGGATTTGCTTTTCATCCAGCGCGGCTGTATGCCGCGCCGGTTGATGTCAACGGTGGATTTCTCGACCTGCGTGGCCCCGAGCGTGCGCAGGTAATACGTGGTCTTCAGTCCTTTGCGCCAGGCGAGGAAGTACATCTCGTTGAGCTTTTTGCCGCTGGGCGTGCCGAGGTAGAGGTTGAGCGATTGGCCCATATCGATCCACTTCTGGCGCCGGCTGCCGCACTCGATGATCCATTTGGGTTCGATCTCGAACGCGGTCAGGTACTTGGCCTTGAGGTCCGGGGGGATTCGCTCGATCTCGGTCAAGGTGCCATCGAAATACTTGAGGTCTTCCACCATCTCCGCGTCCCACAGCCCCAAGGCCTTGAGGTCGTTCACGAGGTACGTGTTGACCCACGTGAACTCGCCTGACAGAGTCGATTTCGCGACGAGATGC
>JADLCA010000401.1 GCA_020847495.1 Candidatus Hydrogenedentota bacterium
CGAACCAATTGAAATCCGCCAGCGATCGCGGGGGCACCGGCATGTAGTACTCCGCCCACCAGCCCATGACCTCCACATTGCCGCCGAGAGCGCGTAGCGATACGCGGTAGTACCAAGCGAAACTCGCCAGCCATACCGCCCCCATGAGCATCAGACCGGGCAGGATTACCCAGCGGCGCTGCGCGCCTATCCGCATTGCCAACGTAACGCCGATGCCCGCAAGCACAAACGCGGCGGGATACGCGCACCAGATTGCGGCTGCCCCGGCAAGAGCCAGGGCCACGATGCGAATCGGCGACATCCGCTCAAGACAGAGGGTCGCGAGAGCAACCAGCACGAGAGTCACGAGCACGTCGGTCGAGTACGGCTTGACCTCGGCCGCGTAGCGCGTCAGCGCGGGCGAAAGCGCGAACAGGGCCAGCGCAATAGGCCCGGCTTGTGCGCTCACCCAACGCCGCAGCAACCACCAGAACAAGACGGCCCCTGCGAGAGCCGCAAGGTATGGAACCAGCCGCAGCGCGTATTCGCCGGGTCCCGCATGTTCGACTGCAAAACGCTCCGCGAACAAAAAACCGAGTGGCGCGGCCTGGCCCCATTCCATGGGCTTCAACAAGGCCGTGTAGTCGCGATCCAGCACGTTAAGCGCGACATAAGCTTCGTCGAGCCAGATGGCCTTGTTGTGCGCGTACTCCGCCGTGCGCAGAGCCACCGCAAGCATCAACAGGCTGAGCGGCAGCAGGACCGCTTGCCACGGGCGGCGCCCCTGAGGCGCAAAAGCAGAATCCGTTTGCGCTACGCTGCCCACTAGAACTTGGAGTCGCCTCCCAGGAGTCCGCCCAGGAGATTGCCGCCGATTCCGGCCGCGCCCTTTTGTTCACCGCGCCCGCCGCCCGCCGCGGCCATGATCCGATCCGCGAGTCGCGAGAAGGGCAGGCTCTGCAGCAGGACCGGGCCGGGGCCCGTCAGCGTGGCAAGGAACATGCCCTCGCCGCCGAACAGCATGTTCTTGAAACCGCCGACCATCTGGATGTCGTAGTGCACCGAAGGCGGGAACGCGACGAGACATCCGGTGTCGACGCGCAGCGTTTCGCCGGGGCCGAGGTCGCGCCGGATGACCGTTCCGCCCGCGTGCACGAAAGCGAGGCCGTCGCCTTCCAGTTTCTGCAGGATGAAGCCTTCACCGCCGAAGAGCCCCGCGCCCAACTTCTTCGTGAACGCGATGTTGATGTCAATTCCTTGGGCGGCGCACAGAAACGAATCCTTCTGGCACATGAAGGTTCCGCCGAGTTCCCCGAGATGCAGCGGGATGATCTTGCCGGGATACGGCGCGGCGAAGCCGATGTGGCTCTTGCCCTGTCCGGCGTTGAGGAACGTCGTGATAAAGAAACTCTCGCCGGTCAGCATGCGTTTGAATCCCTTAAACAAACCGCCGCCGGTTGTGGTCTCCATTTGGATCCCGTCTTCCATGAAAGTCATGGCGCCGGCCTCGGCGCGCACGCCTTCGCCCGGGTCCAGTTCCACCTCGACCAGCTGCATATCATCGCCGTGTATGCGATACTCGATTTCGTCCGCCATCGTGTTGGCCTCCTCTCCGCCGGTTGCACTTGACACGCACCTCGATTATTGACCATTACGCGGGCGGGGGCAACTCCGCTCCCGGGACCGTCGCTGCCAGGAGCGCCGGCATCCCTGCCGGCCTCTTTGGCTTCATACTTCTTCCCTGCTACCATGCAGCTCATCCGGTGGCAGTGCGGAATTTACCCTGGGAGGTCCCATATCATGAGATGGCGAACGCGGGCGAGTCTTTTTGCCACACTGCTTCTACCAGCCATGATCGGCGCGGCCCAGCAATCACCCGACGCGCCGGAACAGCCGATCGACCTGACCGTGCCGTATCGCGCGCTTACGGCGGGTCCGAAGGCCCACTGGTTCGGGTACTACGACAAGCACGAATTCGACCCCACGGGGCGCTACGTCCTGGGGATGGAGGTGGACTTCCAGGGGCGCACGCCGAATGCCAATGACAAGGTCCGCCTGGGTATGATCGACACGCAAAACGGCGACGCGTGGATCGACATCGGCGAGTCGCGGGCATGGAGTTGGCAACAAGGCTGCATGCTCCAATGGCTGCCGGGGTCGAGCAACGAAGTCATCTATAACGACCGCGACGGCGGCCGCTACATCGCCGTGATCAAGAACGTGTTCACGGGCGAGTCGCGCACGATTCCGCACCCCGTCTACACCGTGAGCGCCGACGGCAAGACCGGCATGAGCGTGCCCTTCGCCCGCATCGACGAGACGCGGCCCGGCTATGGCTACAAGGGGGTTGTCGACCCGTACGCAGCCGACCCCCACCCCGCGGAGGATGGCATCCGCCGCGTGGACCTGGTCACGGGCGAAGCGGAGCTGGTCATCTCGATCGATCAGATCGCGGCCATCCCCGCGCCGAAGGATCCCCTCGGGAAGCATTGGTTCAACCACCTGCTGTTCAACCCCACAGGCGACCGCTTCATTTTTCTGCACCGCGCGTTCTGGGAGGCTGGAGGGAAGACGTGGTCGACCCGGATGTTCACCGCGCGGCCCGACGGCTCGGACCTCTATTGCCTTGCTGACCACGGCATGGTGTCCCACTTCATCTGGAAGAACCCCACGCAGATCCTGGCGTGGGCGCGCGAGCCCGCCACAAACGACCACTTCTACCTGTACACGGATCAGACGGACACGATCGAGATGATTGGCGACGGCGTGTTGCCCACGGACGGGCACTGCACGTACTCGCCCGATGGCCAGTGGATCCTCACGGACACCTATCCAAACAAAGAGCGCCTGATGAAGCTCATGCTGCTCCGCGTGGCCGATTCCGCACTGGTCCCGCTCGGGACCTTCTTCCACCCGCGCGAGCATTCGGGCGAGTTCCGCTGCGATCTGCATCCGCGCTGGGACCGCGTGGGCAAGTACATCTGCGTGGATTCCATCTGCACGGGATACCGGCAGATCTACCTGATCGACGTCAGCGGCATCACGGGCGCGTAGCGCATCTATGGCGTCTTCACGCATTCTGCAATAATCACGAACTCAACAACCCAGGAAAGGCCGCGCCATGATCATCACCGACGTGTTTGCCAAAGACTTGTTCGCGGGCAAGACGGTCTTCGTCACCGGCGGAGGCAGCGGCATCAACCTCGGTATCGCAAGGAATTTTGCCGCGGTTGGCGCGAACATCGGCATCTGTGGACGCACGCAGGCGCGGCTCGATGCGGCCGCGGAAGAACTTCGCGCGCTTGGCGCACAGGTGTGCGCGACCGCCGCCGACGTGCGCAAGCCGGACGCGCTTCAAGCCGCCTTCACGCGCTCGGAGGCGGAGCTTGGCCCGATGCATGTGCTCGTGTGCGGCGCCGCCGGCAACTTCCCGTGTCCAGCGGAAGCGATGAGCCCAAACGGGTTCAAGGCCGTCGTCGACATCGATCTGCTGGGCGGGTTTCATTCATGCCGGTTGGCGCTCGATCAGCTCAAGAAGACACGCGGCAGCATCATCTTCATTTCCGCGGGGCAGGCCATGCTGCCCTTTCAGGCCCAGTGCCACGTCGGCGCCGCGAAGGCCGGCATCGACAACCTCATGCGCAACCTCGCGCTCGAATGGGGCCCGTACGGCATTCGCTGCAACAGCATCGTGCCGGGCCCCATTGAGGGCACGGAAGGTTTCGAGCGCCTGCTGCCGGAGGCCATGCGTGACACCTTCCGCGAAATCGTTCCACTGCGGCGCTTCGGCAGCGTGAACGACATCGGGCAGCTCGCCGTCTTCCTCGCGTCTCCGCTGGCCACATACATCACAGGGGCGCTCATCGTCGCGGATGGCGGCCAGAACCTCCCCGGCAGCGGTATCTTCGCGCATCTGCTGATGCGGGCGATGGAATAATCCCCGGAACGAACCGCACAAGGACACGCCGGCGCCCGAGCGCGCAGTCCACTCCGTCCACTCCGTCCACAAAGGACCCGCCGGCGCACGAAAGCGTATAATCAGTTAGAAGAGACTGACACCGTCTTTCGCGTAGGCTCTGCGGAGCGAAACACGGTGTCTGTCCCTGCCTGCCCGTTGTGTGAAAGTAGCGATGTTCGCATGCCGTGACATGCCGCGCGGCGAATGGAAGGAGTTATGCTATGGAACGCGTCGTCTTTGGTAGAAGTGGACTCTCGGTTTCCCCGATTGCATTCGGAACCTGGCAGCTTAGCCCGCGGTTCTGGGGCGATCAATCCAAGGAAGACGCCCTTGCGGCCATGCGCCTCGCATTC
>JADLCA010000402.1 GCA_020847495.1 Candidatus Hydrogenedentota bacterium
CCTACCGCCGGATGCTTCCAACGGAAGCGGTGAAGAAACTCACCATGGAGGAGCTCCACGGGATCACCAAGAGCTTGCTGAGGTACAAACACACCGTCCAATACACCGGGTCGCTGCCTCTGGACCGCGTAAAGGAGGTCATTCGCAGGCAGTACCCGGTTGCCGCACCTTTGAAGGACACGCCTCCGTACCATCGGAAGAATGTGCGCAGGCCGGAACAGCCCGAAGTCTATTTCTTCAACAAGGAGATGGCCCAGGCGCAGATCCGGCTGGACTTTGGCAGCGACGTTTTCGACGAGACGCAGACCGTACCCATCCAGTTGTTCAACAGCTATTTCGGGGGCGGCATGACCGGCGTCGTATTCCAGGAACTGCGCGAGGCCCGGGCGCTTGCCTATGCCGCTGGCGCTCGCTATGTCACCGCCGACCGGGCGGGTGATGAAAACGCAATGGTGGGCGGCATGGGGACCCAGGCCGACAAGGCGCCCGAGGCGTTGGCCGCGTTTATCAGCCTGATGGACGAGATGCCCTTGGCCCCTGAACGCTTTGCCCCTGCCCAGGATTCATTGATCGAGAATTACCGCACCGGAAAGCTGGGTTTCCGCGAGATTATCGGGACAGTCCGCCTCTGGGAACGCCAGGGACTGCAGATCGACCCCCGGAGCCAGCGCTTCGAGAAGGTCCTAAACGCCAACGCGGATACCATGCTCACGTTCTACAAGGACAAAGTTCAAGGAAAGACGAAACTGGTGTCCATCGTGGGAGACAAGAACAAGATGGACCTGGGCAAGATCTCCCAATACGGAAAGCTGACTGAAATCGACTTGAATCAACTCTTCGTGGAGTGAGTTTGTCCGTGTAAGTCCGTGCAGGTCCATGACCTTGCGTGTTGCCTTGCAAAGCGCGCGGACTGGCGCATATAATCAATAGAAGGCTTAAGGCACTGGAATAGACGAAAACAAGACATGCACAACTTGGGCTGTGTATGCCAGTCCTGAAGCTGCGAAACAAAGCCGGGGCGCCTGCGGGACCACGGCCGGAGACTTACGAGTATGTTTGGAATGCCAGGCGGCTCCGAGTGGATAATCATCCTTCTGATAGTCCTGATTGTTTTCGGCGCGGGCAAACTGCCCCAGGTGGGGCGCTCCTTGGGTACCGCCATCACGGAGTTCAAGGAAAGCGTCAAGGGCAAGGATGAGAAGGACGATTCGCTCAATAAGAGCGGTGACGAGCCAGCCAAGAACGCGTAGCCGCCTTCAGCGGGGCTTCGAGACGCCGGACGCCCGCCGGGCAAGTGTTTATGCCAGGTGTGTGATGGTTTCTATTGCCTCGCGGGCCGCTCGCCGAACCTCCCGGTCACTGTCCCCGAGCTTGATGCGAATGGCCTCGAGCAGTGGAGCGGCGTGTGCACCCAAGCGCGCGAGAACGCGCATCGCGGCCGTTTGAACTTCCGCGTTTTCGCCAGTCAACGTCGATTCCAGCGCCGGTAACACCGCGCCAGGGGTCTCACCTAGATTGATGAGCGCTTCCGCCGCGGCCACGCGGACGGGGGCACTCTCGTCTCCAAGGCACGTGTGCAAGGCTTCCTTCGCCGCGCTGCTCGCTGTGTGGAGGCGGCCCAAGGCTTCGATACCCGCCATGCGAACGGCCGGATCCTCGTTCGTCAGCGATTCCATGATCCGCCCGTCGGCGGTGTCCTTGTGGTCGCCCAGACGGCCCAAGACCGACGCGGCCCTCACCTGGCAGCGCTGACTGCTGTCGCGCAGACAGTTGGAAACGGCGAGCTTGACCGCGGGTGCAATATCGCCACACCAGGGGGAAAGCCTTGCCAAGGCATCCAATGCGTGGTAGCGGACTGCTTCGTCCGCATCGCGCAGGGCGGCCATGATGCGCGGAGCCGAAGCAGCGGCCGCTTCGCCAGATGAGGCCAGCAATTCCACTGCTGTCCGGCGCACCTGTGCGTCGGTATCGTTGAGGCACTTCGCCACGGCAGCCCCCACGTCAAAGCCCTCTGGCGCAACAAGTGCGAGCGCGTGCAGGGAGCAAAGCCGAACTTCCGCGCGGTCATCTCTCAAGCATTGCGCCAGGGAAGGCGCGGACCGTCCGGCGGCGCTCCCAGCCACACCGAGCGCCTCGGCAGCATGGGCACGAACCCGGTACTCTTCGTCTCCCAGCGCTGCAATGAGGGCATCGAGGGCAGATTCATCCGTAGGTGCGATTCGGGCAAGCGCAACCGCGGCAGCGGCACGCGCATCGACTTCGTGATCGTGGAGGAGTTTCAGCAGGGGCCCCAGCGATGTGGACGCAGGGCTCCCCACCTCCGCAAGGGCGTGCGCGGACAGGGCTCGCACTCCCGGGTCCGGGTCTTCCAGGGCCTGTGTCAACTCCGCAAGCGCCTCCACGGCGCGCGGCCCGCTGCGCGCCAAGGCGGCGGCCACCCAATGCCGCACGGCTCTGTAGGGGCTGAAAAGGTGTTTCCGGTAGGAATCCATGAGGCTCGGGCATGCGTCGAGGGCGGCAATCCCCAACTCCGCTAGGACGAACGCCGCGGTGGATGCATGGCGGCTATCGCCCGAGTTCAGCAGGGCTTCCAGACGCGGCGCGGATGGCGCTGCGGAAGCACCCAGTGCAGCCAGCGCCCTTGACGCCGCCATCACGTCCATGACGCTGTTGCCGCGCGCCAGGCACTCTACGAGTTCATCGGCTTCCATGAAAGCTCCCCCTCATGCCGCTGGGTCCGCCTATTGGATATCATACTCCTTGAGTTTCCGATAGAGGGTGCGAAGGCCGATGCCCAGCAGCTTGGCACAGCCTTCCTTGTTGTATCCGCACACCTTCATGGTCTCCTCGATGACGATGCGCTCCACTTCGCTCATGGCGACGCCCGTGGGAATCCGGATTTCACTCACCTCGGGCACGGTGCTGCGGCGCACGTGCTCGGGCACATCGCTGACGTCCAGAAGCTTGCCGTGGCGGGCCATGATGACCATGCCTTCCACGATGTTTCGCAGCTCGCGCACGTTGCCCGGCCAGTCGTAGCGCATCAGCACGTCGACCGCGCTGCGCGTAATCCCATCCACGGTCTTGCCATGGGTCTTGCAGGCAAGCTGCAGGAAGTGATCAACGAGCAGGGGGATGTCTTCACGACGGTGCCTGAGGGCGGGCATATCCACGATGACGACTCGAAGCCGGTAGTACAGGTCGTCGCGGAACGTGCCTTCCGCGACCATTTTCTCAAGGGGCCGGTTGGTCGCGGCGATGAGCCGCACATCGACGGAAACCGTGCGTGAATCCCCGAGGCGCTCGAACTGCTGGCTCTCGAGGACGCGCAACAGTTTTGATTGGAGGGCGGGCGTTAACTCGCCTACCTCATCCAGGAACAACGTCCCGCCGTCGGCGAGTTTGAAGCGGCCCTCCCGTGCCTGGATGGCGCCGGTAAAGGCGCCCGCAACGTGCCCGAAGAGTTCGCTTTCGACCAGGGCCTCGGGAATGCTCGCGCAGTTCAGCTTCACGAAGGCGCGGTCCCGGCGAGTGCTATTGTTGTGAATGGCCTGGGCCACGAGGTCCTTGCCGGTACCGGTCTCCCCTTGAATCAGGACGGTGCCTCTTGTGGGGGCCACTTGACGGACTGCATCGTACACGCGTGCCATCTGGCGGGACTTGCCAATCAGGTTGCCCAAGCCGTAGCGCTCGTCCAGCCGGCGCCGTAACTCATGCTGTTCGAACACCAGGCGCTGCCTGCCCAGGCCGCTTTGGATGACCGCCTCAAGTTTGCCGAGGTTCACGGGCTTGGTCTGGAAATCCGCTGCGCCCTGGCGCATAGCCTCCGTGGCGCGGGCAACATCAGGCTCTTCCGTGATAAGGATGACGCAGATTTCCGGATTACGCTCTTTGGCGACGGCCATGAGGCGCATGCCATTGATTCGGTGGGCGTTCAGCTCGGTGATGAGGACATCGATAGGGCGCTCGTCCAGACGATTGTAGGCTTTCTCGCCGTCGTCCACACACTCGACTTGATACCCCCGCTCAGCAAGATAGGGCATGATTTCTTTGGTAATGGTGGGGTCGCGGTCGACCAGCAGCACGGTGGCTGTCGGAGCATCACCCGGCATTCTCAACTCCTTGAAGAAGCGGCAGTTTAGCAGAGAAGATGAAGGTGTTCAAACGCTTGCGCGGCCCCATGGGGTATGCTAGAATGCGGCTCTAAATGGGGATTATGCCGCTATGAAGCACATTGTCAAAGCGTTGCTGATGTTGTCGTTGGCTTTGCCGGCCGTCGTGACCGGCTGTGCCCGTGCCAAACTCGACACGGCAGGCTTCGCCATGCAGGATACAGTCACCGTCAACAAACCGTTGGAAGATGCGTGGCAGGATACCAAGGCCGTGCTCCGCGAAATGGAATTGGATATCTACACGCGCGACAAGCGCGGCGAGTTTGTGGCGTACACCCCCATGAAACGCCATCTGTATGTCGCTACCCCCCACCGGACCCAACTCACCATCGTATTGGAGCCCGTTTCCGCCAATTCGACTTCGGTAACGGTCGAAACCGTCCAGCAGGTCTACGGGGTCACGCCTCTGACGTACCCGGATTGGCACGACAGGAAGACCTCCGACAACAAGGAGGCGTTGGCCATCCTTGATGCGTTGAGGGCCCGTTCGAGCTAGTCTTGGTCAGAACCCGCACGGGAAACCCGAAATCCGCGCTCCGTGAATCGTGATTCGTGCTTTCATTGTCTTCTTCAGGCAGGGTACAGACCTTTCTTCCATTTAATCTTGCATTTTCACTACTTCATCATGATATACTTACCGTAAGGTCACGGGATTGGGTATTGGATACCGAATAAACTAAACAATAAAATCAATACAATCTGGCAAATTCTTGCAGGGACGCAAGACCAGATGCTATAATCCCTATGAGGGCACCGGGCCCTAGAAAGCGAGACACAAATGTTGTCAATGGTTGAGGTTAAATGCCCCCATTGCGGCGTACGCGGCCAGATTCTACTGCCACCTCTGGGCGCGCTGATTGTGGGTCCCTGTCCGAATTGTGACCAGATGGTGGTGGTGTTCTGCGGCAAGGTACTGGCCCTCGACAAGGAAATCATGCTCAAAGGAACCCCCACGGAAAAGCACGAGCACTTGATGGGGATTCTGGTGGACTTTTTGGGGAATCGGGTGGCGCGCGTGGTCGAGCAGCTTTCCCCGGACATGGCGGATGGTTTGCGGGATTACGCTCCGGAAGCGCAGGACAGTGCGCAACCACCAGCGCCCGAAGCGGAGGCGGGCCAAACCGAAGTCATGGAGGTTGCCCCCCGTATCACAGACACGGAACTGGACGAGTTCGTGCACTCCGAACTGCCGCGTTTGGACAACAAGGACTATTTCAAGGCTATCTTCGATTAGGGGAAGCGTCGCCGTTCTCTGCGCCACGGATTGGGGGAAAATCAACAAAGTCCTGAGGGGCCAACCCTGTGCTCAGTCGTCTTCTCGCACCTGGGACTTGCGCAGGAAATGCCCAATCGAGCCAGACGTGGACTTCGCCGATTGAGCTGCGCTCAGGGCTTCACCGCGATCCAGAGCCGGCTTTGGGGGGACAGGTCTATCAGGCGCCCTGAGGTGAATCCTGCCTCCTGCGTCCATTCCGCAACCTCGCCGAAAGAATAGGTATCGCCTTCGCCGTTCGACACGAGCATGCGCAGCGCAAACAGGAGGCTGAACGCAGGGCCGCTGCGATCATCGTCGGTGAGGAAGTCCTTAACGATCAGCGTGCCGCCACTTACGAGGCTGCGGAAGCACCTGCCCATAAGGTCGCGGTTCTTCTCGGGACCGTAGCTGTGGATGATGTTGGATACGAGGATGAGGTCGTAGCCGTCGCCAAGCGCATCGACCGTGAGATCTCCCGGCTGGTACGTGAAGCGTTCCGCGAGTCCGGCGGCCTCTACTTGTTCGCGGGCGATGGGCAATACCTCGGGCCGGTCGAAAATGGTGGCGCGCATGGCGGGATGGGCCTGCAGAAATGTGATGGCATAGGTGCCGGGACCCCCGCCCACGTCGAGCATCCGGGAGTAGGGAGAGAGGTCCAGTGCTTCCAGCATTTCGCGGGCGCTCATTTTGCCGATATCGGCCATGCCGAGAATGAAAGACCGCAGTGCGTCAGGCGAGCGATCCTCTCCAAAGCTCTTTGCGGGGACGCCTGAGGCAAGAACCTCCCCCAGGACGGACCAAAGCGGTGCGGTGTTTGAGATGTGCCTGACGATATTGCCTTGGTATGCCGGTTTGCCCGGTACGAGACACACCGACGCGACCTCCGCGTTGCAGTACCGCCCGTCGGCCTTCTCGACAAGTTCCAGGGCGACGAGGCCGTCGAGCAGCATGCGCGTGGTGCGCGGAGGCCAGCACAGGACCCCGGCTACATCTTGCGCGGTGCGTGGCGATTCCAACAATGTGAATATGTTGGCATCGTTGGCCGCGAACAGGATCTGGGAGTTGATGAATCCGGTGGCGAGCGAGTTAATCGCGCCGGTGAGCGTGCGGATGTCAGTCATAGTCCCTCTTCCACTCCGCTGCGGTGGACTGTCCAAGCGGCATCATTCATCGATGTTTCCCTCCCACAGGTGCTTGCGCGTTTCCGAAACGATGACCCCGCTGAGCAAGAGCAGGGAAACAAGATTGGGAACCGCCATCAGAGCATTGGCCACATCCGCGAACGACCAGACGGCGGGGACCTCGGCAACCGACCCGACGAAGACCGCGACGATCCAGAGGACGCGGTAGGGTATCAGGGAGCGGGGGCCGAAGAGGTATTCACATCCTCGCTCGCCGTAATAGGACCACCCCAGGATCGTCGAGAACACGAAGGTAAACAGGGCCACGGTGAGGATCTTCGGACCGAACGAGGACAGGTCCGCAAAGGCCATTTTGGCGAGGTCAATGCCGGTCTTGCCGGAATCCCAGTCGCCGGAGTTGACGATGACCAGCCCCGTCAGCAGGCAAATCACGACAGTATCCCAGAAGGTGCCTGACGAAGAGACCAGGGCTTGGCGGACGGGGTTGCGCGTCTGCGCCGCGGCAGCCACGATGGGCGCACTGCCCAATCCCGATTCGTTGGAGAAAAGGCCGCGGGCGACACCGTAGCGCATGGCCTCCTTCACGCCGGCTCCGGCGAATCCCCCGATGGCCGCCTCTCCGGTGAAGGCGTCGCGAAGGATCAGCAGGATGGTGTGGGGAAGCTGACCAATGTTGAGCAGCAGCAGCACCAGACAGCCCAGAACGTAGAAGATGGCCATGAAAGGCACGAGCGCCTGACACACGCGGGCGATCCAGCGAATGCCGCCGAAGATGGTGATTGCAGTAAAGGCGGCCATGGCAAGGCCGGAGACCCACTTGGGAGTGGACAGGTCCAGTTCGAGCGCCTCGGCGATGGTGTTTGCCTGAACCATATTGCCGATGCCAAAAGCGGCGACGGCGGCAAATGCGGCGAAGAGAATCCCCAGCCATTTCAGGTTGAGGGCGCGTTCGAGCACGTACATGGGTCCGCCAACGGTCCGTCCGTCGTCCGTCGTCACACGATACTTCACCGATAACAGGGCCTCGGCGTATTTTGTGGCGATGCCGAAGACACCAGTAAGCCACATCCAGAGCACGGCGCCCGGTCCACCCGCGGCAATGGCAGTTGCGACGCCCGCGAGATTGCCCGTGCCCACGGTTGCGGCAAGGGCCGTGACGAGGGCGCCGAAGTGACTGATGTCGCCTTCGGCCCCTTCGTGCCGGGTCAGGGAAAGACGGATTGCTTTGCCGATGAAGCGTTGGATGAAGCGGAGACGAAATGTGAGATACAGGTGGGTTCCGAAAAGGAGGATGAGCATGGGCGCACCCCACACGTACCCGCTGACCAGATCCAAGATCCCCGTTACAGCCTGGCCAAACCTGTCCAAGAGTGCCAACAACTCGGTCATGACAGCTAGTCCTCTCCTCCCTGCGCGCAAAGATGCAATGAAAGACTCATGAAGTTAGAGGTCTGAAAAGAAGAAGGGGGTACTCGGCAAGTCTCATGGGATACCCCCGTGAAACCGGGTGAACGCGTTCGCGCGGACTATCAGGTTCCCGCTTTCTCCAATTGCCTGGTCAACTCGCGGAAACGCGCATCCAATTGCTCGATGCGTGCCATGGCGGATTGAAGGCGCTGCCACTCGGAGCGGTTTTCGGTCATCTCCTGAAGGATCCGCAACACGGAACCCTTGCCGGTGGTCTTTGCTTTTGCGGCGCCCCTCTTGCCGCGCCGCGAAGGAGCTATACCGGCGCGTTTGCGCCAGTAATTATAGTTGCTGTACGAGACGCCGGCCTTCGCCACGGCGTCCTTGACCTTCGCCCCGGCGGCAACACTCTTCGCGATACCGTCCAGGATGGCCTGCACGGATTCCCGAGACTGGCGTGGGGTGCGCGACTTCCTTTTGGCGGGGGCCTTTCCGCCTTTCGCATTGCGTGGCATGTGCAATCCTCCCGATCGTGTTAGTCCACGTGCATGGCGATGGGGCAACGCACTCCGGCGTATCCCTGGAGAATCCTCCGATTACCCAATCCGCGTAATGGTAGCCCAACGGTGAATCTACCGCAAACAACCGGCCTTCTGGCGCGGCGCAGGGGCGCTCGGGTTGAGCCCGCGAGTTCGCGGGATTCGGAGGATTCGTATACAATCGCCCCGATGAGCCAGGACTTGCTTGGCCCCACGACCGAAGAGGAATCATGCCATGAATCGACTTTCACGCCGTTCGTTTCTATCCGCCACCGGAGGAATCCTTGCAACCGGCGCGGCACTGTCCGCGAGCCGCGGCGCTTCGGCGGCGCCATTGGACCGGGTGCGGCACGCCGTCGTCGGACTGGGCGGACAGGGTTCCTCGCATGCCGCGGCGTTCAATGACGTGCCCGATTGCGAGGTCGTCGCCGTGTGCGACCTGGACCCAGCACGTCTGGAGAAGGCCAAAGGCAAGCTCAATCCGTCGGGGGCGTTGAAGACCTACACGGATTTCCGGCTCTTGCTCGAAGACAAGGAGATCGACACCGTCAGCGTGGCCACTCCGGACCACTGGCATACGCCGGTGGCCCTGGCCGCCCTCGCGGTCGGCAAGCATGTCTACGTGGAGAAGCCTTGCAGCCATAACGTCCGGGAAGGAATCCTCCTCGCGGAAGCGGCGGCGCGCACCGGCAAATGCGTGCAGCATGGAACGCAGAGCCGGAGTGGCAAGGGTATACAGGAGGCGATCGCATTTCTCCAGAGCGGTGCGTTGGGAAAAGTGCGCATGGCCAAGGCGATCAACCACCAACTGCGCGGCCCGATTGGCCGCGCGGCGGAAAGCGATCCGCCCGAAGGGGTAGACTACGACCGCTGGCTGGGACCGGCGCCGGTTCATCGTTTCACCACGAACCGCTGGCATTACAACTGGCACTGGTTTTGGGATTATGGCACCGGCGACATCGGGAACGACGGGATCCATCAGATCGATGTGGCGCGGTGGGGCCTCGGCGTTGGATTGCCCAAGGTTGTCACGGCGGCCGGTGGCCAGCTCTTCTACGATGACGACCACGAGACGCCGGATACGCAAATCGTCACCTACGAGTATGACGGCTGCTATCTGATGTTTGAGATGCGATTGTGGACGGACTATCCGCTGGAGGGTCACGACAACGGCGTGGTCTTCTACGGCGACAAAGGCAAGCTCGAGGTGGGCCGCCACGGATGCGATGTGACGCTTATCGACGGGGAGAAGCAGCATATTGGCGAGGGGTCAGACTTTCGCGCGAACGTGGCCAACTTTGTGGAATGCGTCAAGGCCAACGACCCGTCCAAACTGAACGCGCCCATCGCGGAGGGGGCCATCTCCGCGGCATTGTGTCATCTCGGGAATATCGCCACGCGCGTGGGACGGGGGCTGCGTTTCGACGCCGCGAAGCTGGAGTGCACCGGCGATGACGAGGCGAATCGTCTACTGACGCGTGAGTATCGGGCGGGTTACGAACTTCCGGTGGTGCCGTAGCGTCACTTGGTGAGC
>JADLCA010000403.1 GCA_020847495.1 Candidatus Hydrogenedentota bacterium
AGGGGAACGTTGACATGGAGTGCTCCTTTCGCAATGCCGGCGCGAAATGCGCGGTTCTCACGCTGCATCTCTACCGTCGAATTTCGACAACCAGGAATGGGTTGAAACAACTTCTCCGAAGCAATGGCGGCATGCCCTCAATATACATCACGATGAGGTTCTTGAACCCGCGCAAGAGGCCCAGTGAGCCGGTGCGTTTGAACGCGAAGTAGTGGCGCAAAGGCAGCGCCTCAGCCCCGGCCGCGCCCGCGTCTGCGCAGAACAGGTGCCGCAGCTCTCCAAAGGAGAATAGATGGTACGCGCCGAAGGGCTTGTGCAGTGTCATCCCGAAGCAGTCGAAGAAATAGCGGCGGAAACGCATCGTGCCCGCGGGTGTCGCGGCATCGGTGGGTTCGTGATGTATGTCGATCGGGAACGACTTGTTGGGGCAGGTGACGAGGATGCGGCCGCCTGGTTTCGTGACGCGAACCAGTTCGCGCGCAAACGCGCGGCGCGTGTCCAGGTAGTTGTCCGCGAGCGTATAGTGGCCCACCTTCGTGCCGATATGCTCGATCGTGCCCAGCGTGTACACCGCGTCGAAGTAGCCGTCGGGAAATGGCATCGCCGCGCCGTCGCCGTTGACGAAGCAGCGCGGGTCGTTGCCCGCCTTCGCCCAGAACTTCGCGAGGCACGGGATATCGAGGCCGAAGGCTTCATAGCCGTCCTCGGCGAAGTAGCGGATGCCCAGACCCAGCCCGCAGCCCACCTCAAGGACGCGGCGTCCGCCTTCGCGGTCCAACCAGGGCTTCAGAAACTCATCGTAAAAGCGCCGCCAGGAGGACTGCTGTTCTACCGCGTACTCTTCGCTTGTCGATTCCATCGCGTAGAATTCGGGGTTCAGCGTGAAATCAAAGTAGCCGTGTTCGTTGGAAGGGTACGCCGCACCGCTTTGCTCTTCATGCAATACACCGTCGTGTGCGGTCAAAGGCGCATACGTGCGTGGACACACCAGCACCTTCGCCAGGGTCTCCGCAATGTCGCCTGCCGCGTTCATTTTCTCAAGTACGCCTGCAGTTCGCGCAGGCCGATGATGGTCTTGCCGTCATCGAACTCGAAGCGGGCCATCCGCTCGTCGATTTCCGAGACAGGCACTTCCACCAACTCGACGCGCTCGTCGAATTCGAGGCGCTGTTCCGTCTTCACGAGGTCGAATGCGAGATAGATGTAGTCGCGCTCGTTGGTGAACCCGGGCGAGCAGAAGCACGAGGCGACCCGTACCATGCGGCCCGCGGTGTAGCCGCATTCTTCTTCCAGTTCGATGCGCGCGCGCGCTTCGACATCCTCGCCGGGCTCGATGCGGCCCGCCGGAATCTCGAGCATCTCTTCATTCACGGCGATGCGGAACTGCCGCACGAGGATCACGCGATCGTCAAGAACCGGCACGATGCCGACCCCGCCGCCGTGTTCGACGATCTCGCGATGCGCTTCGGTGCCGTCCTCAAGCCGCGCACGGCCCTTGCGCACGTTGAAGATCAGACCTTCGTAAACCAACTCGGAATTCAACCAGATTTCTTTCACGGGGTGTCCTTTCGCGTAAGCCCATCGCACTGTACGCAGAAGCTGCGGGGGATGCAACCAGGGAAAGAGAATCGGACGGATCCGACGGATCGGACCAATCGGTCAGGGCTTTGCGGGGGCGGTCTGCGCCTCCCAGGCGCGAATCATTTCCCCGACCTGGCGCAGGGTCTTCACGTCGATCTCGCGGAGTTTGCCCGCGTAGTCCGGGCCGACATCCAGCGAGAACAGGTTGCCATGTTGCACCGCGCCCTTGTAGTCCTCGAAGATCTTCTCCGCGGGGTGGCACAGGTTGTCGTGCTCGGGCAGCGAATAGAACCAGTCCGCGCCGCCTTGATGTTTCGGAAGGATGGGATAGGTGAACTCCGCGGCGAGGTACCCGGTGTAAGCCGCTTCGCCTTCCTTGTTGTACTCGGATGCGGCTGCATCGCCAATGGGTCCAGGTCGTCCGCGCTCGCGCAACGCGAGCTGTCCCGCGGGCTGGCCGTGATTGAACCCCACGAAGCAATCGGGTTGGAACTGCTTCACCCAGGCCGCCGTGGCGACGTGATCCAATCCTCCGTCGTCCTGCGCGTGGTCCATCCAGAAGAACTCGATGGGGCCGTAGCGCGTGCAGAGTTCTTTCAGCTGCGCCTTTTTCAGATCCGCGTTCTTGTTTTCGGGCCAGGTCCAGTCGCCTTCGGAGAAGTACAGGGCCAGCTTGATGCCGTGGCGGTCGCAAGACTCGCGCAACGCCGCTAGCACATCCTTGCCCAAGGGACTCTTGGTGACTTTCCAATCCGTCGTCTCGGTGTCCCACAAGCAGAATCCATCATGGTGCTTCGTGAGGAAGAGGATGTAGTTCATGCCCGCGTCCTTGGCGGTCTGGCACCACTGGTCGGTATCGCAGCCGGTGGCCTTGAAAAAACTCACATCGGTCACGCCGCGGGTCCATTCCTGGCCCGAGAAGGTGCTGAACGACCAGCACACGAACATGCCGAAGCGCAGGGACGAAAGTTCCTGGGCGCGGACTTGCGGGTCGGTTTCTTTCACTTCACCCTGCGCCATCGCACTCGTGGCCGCCGCGACGAACGACATAACGCACACTCTTGCTACGATGTTCATAGACCTTCCCCCCAATGCACGATCATTCAAATTCGAAAGCGTATAGGTCCGCCCCCTGCAACTCGAAGTCCAGGGATACCGTCTTGCCTGCAAGCGTGGCGAAGTCCGCGTCATTCCACCGCACCGGCAAGCGCAGCCCATCGGCTGCAATTGGCGTGCACGCGTCGAAACCGAACCCCGGCACAACCTCTTTCGTCTGCGCGTCCCGCACTTGCACGCGCACGCGGCCCTTTGAAGCGTCCGCGTTGATCGCGAGTCCCTTGGCGCCCGCGTCCAGCAGGACGGGAACGGTGCTCAGGAGACCCGCCGCTTCCGCGCGGCGCGCCACATAACGGTCGAGCGGAATGCGGACCAGCCCGATCTGGCGCTCCTCGAAGCGGTTCATCTTGTGGCCTTGCTTGTAGCCGCCGTAATAGAGGTAAACCTGATCGCCGGCGATCAGTTGCTCGTCGATCCACGCGTGGGCGTGGTCCCACGCGGCAGGGTCGTCATCGGGCTCGAAGTATTTTGCGCGGTCGCGCACCCAGGTGCGGCCGTCGCGGCTCCACGCGAGCGAGGTGTGCGCGCGGCCGAAGCTGCCTTCCGCCGTGCCCGTTGCGCGCAAGTCATCGCGCAGGATCTTGACCATGCCGATGCGCAGGGGGCCGCGCGTGAGATACCCTTCCATCGCATAGAATTGCGTTTCGCCTTCATCCAGGCGGTCGCTCGCGGTCAATACGAACCACGGCTCCTCCCAATGCACGAGATCGTCACTGAAACTCATCAGGGTCGTGCGCCGCTGTCCGGTCCAAGCCGCGCCCGTGATGTAGGTGGACACCGTCGCGACGTAGGTGTTGCGCAAGGGATCCCAGTCGATCCCCGTGATGTCGTGATCCTGCCGCAGGACGACGTCCGGCACAAGGGGTTGCCACGCCAGCCCGTCGGGCGATTTCAGGATTCGCATGCCCCCGTCCAGCCAATAGCTGTAGACGTAGCGCGACGCGGGGTCCGGGTGCGCGGGACCGCGGTCGATTACCTCGGACCCAAACTGAATCTCTGGCGTGTCGCAGATGCGGTGCGGGCGGATGAAGTGGATGCCATCCTCCGACTCCATCGTGGCGAGGTGGGACCGGCCCATGTTCTGGTCTTCACGCGAAGCGCCGTACCACATCCGATAGCGCCCGGTGGTTTCATCCTGAATAACGGTGAGGTAGGGTTGGAAACACTTGTCTTCCGGTCCGGTGACGATGGGGTTTGGAATCGCGGGGTCGCGCTTTGGCTGGACGACCACGCGGGTTACCTGATCGCTGCTCGCAATGAGGTAGTCGTCGATGAGCAGATGCGGACCAGGCTTCGAGGGGACCGGCACCTCCGCTGCTTGCGCGGAGCCCGGCACGCCGGACTCGGGTTGGTAGATGACGGAACGGTCGGCGCGCGCCGGGCTTGGAGTCTCCTCAGCAGACTGCGCCGGCAAAACCGCCAGCGCCAGCAAAAGCAGTGAACGCAACACGGCAGATCCTCCCCATCTCACATGGTGCGTCGAGAAGGTCAGAATGCACGGCTGATCTCGACCAGCACCACGATGAACCACACCAGAAGTCCCAGTCCGGCGGCGGCGGCGGCGATGTCCTTGATCACCGCGATCTTGGGATTCTGGCGCTCCTCCACGAAGTCACACAAAGTCTCAATGGCCGTATTGAACATCTCCGCCATCAGCATGAAACCAGTGGCGGCTAAAACGAGCATGAAATCGACACGCTGCCGGAAATAGAGGCAGATCGCCAATATGATGAGGGACAGCACCACCTTGTAGGCGACGCTGAAATCATAGAGCACTGCGTAACGCAGCCCTGACAAGCACACTTTCAACTTGCGCATGGGGTGGTACCCCGGTTCGCCGGTCCCCAGGAATTTGTTGCGCATGCGTCTCCTGCGCGGCGTATCGAATCGGCGCCGCGTCTACCAGCGTAGCATGGCGGAAGGCGCAAAGCACACCCGGAGCGGTCCTATCGGGCCGATCGGCGGGGTCCGTCCGAATCGTCTCTTCCATTGGCAAACCGCTTCCACCGTGATAAAATGAGATTACTGGGAGCAGGTAAGAGCGCGTACTTCAGCCTCTTCCGGTGACCGAACGAGGTTCGGCCGGGTGAGCAGCACCGACTCTCGGGAGAAGAAGTGGATGCCTACCTTCGAGTATCACGCCATTCGGGCGGAAGGCGATGAAGAGAAGTCTTTCGTTGGTGGCGTTGTCATCGCGAAGTCGCGTCATGAGGCCAAGGAAAAGCTGCGGGAATTGGGCTTGAAAGCCACCATGCTCAAGAAGGCCCGCGGTGTCATGGCCCTGCTGAAATGGCTGGACGCCGATATCCGCTGAGATTCGCTTCGCGCCGGGGACAAAGGAGACCGTCTCGTGAGGGGATTTCTGTTTCTTGCCTCTATCGTGTGCCTGCACCTCGCCGCTATGGCGCAACCCGCTGAAATTAAAACCTTTACACCCGGTCCCGGCGGGAAGTTGTTCGGCCAGCCGGACGTGGATGCGCTCCTCGCGCGGCCCTATCTCGAACATGTGCCTATTGCCTCGACCGGCCAATGCCTCTGGGCAGGGCACGCCGAAGGCTGGGCCTTTCCCCCGCAAGCCATTCATTACTACCTGATTACGGGCCACGGACTGGGCTTCGACCTCGAGGTCGATGCCGGTGGCCAAGCCGTACTGCCTGTGCAGGCAACAAGTTACCCAAGCCGTGTGGAGCTGTCTGGCACGGCGAACGGCATCGAGGTGAAGGCCGCCAAGTGGATTTCGGGCGAGGACGTGTTGTCGCTGCGGCTAACGCTCGCCAACACGAAGCAGGAGGCGGCCGAGGTCGTCTTGCGGGGAGGGCTTCAGGCGGCTTCCGTGCCTCTGGACCAGGGACGTGCCACGTGGACGGTGGAAAACCGGGGCATGACCATCCACGCGCTGGCGAGCCTGCCCGGGTTCTCCGTAGCAGAAGGCCCGGCGGAGGCACAGGCCGCAATCAGCGTGGAAGGCGAGTCGCCCGCCAGCCAGACTGGAAGCAAAGGCGACGACTCAAAGGCGGCGGCCAGCGGCGGCCGGGTACTCGGCAGCAACTTTGGGGGACAGCCCGGCGACAACGCCGTGTATGTTTTCCAAGTGCCTGAGGCCCAGAAGGATATGGTGCTGTCAATCCGCTATGCGCGCGCCATGGCTGGCAACGCGGACTTCCTGCTGCAACTCCCCAACCAGAAGCGGCATCCCCGGATTCTGCTGCAACCCACGGGAGGCTGGGGCGATACGGAGCGGGAATTCGGCATTGTGACCTATCCGGTCGGTGACCTCGCCGCAGGTTCCTACAAGGTCCAACTGATGACCATCTCCGCCAACAGCAACGCCAACATCGACGTGTTGTACCTGCACCCCAAGGGCACGGAGGTCCCAGGACTTCACAGCGCCCGGACCGAGATCGAGCAGACGGTCGCGCTCGCGGCCGGCGAAAGCAAGACCCTGAACCTCTTCCTCGCCGCATCCACGCGGCCTGCCGACGCCGTGGCCGCGTTGGACCGCGCCCTGCAATCTGCGGACCCGCTGCAGGACCACATCACCGCGTACAACGCCTGGCTGACGGAGAACGTCCCCGCGTTTACCGGCAAACCGGACCTGACCAAACAGTACTGGCATCGCGCCGCAAGCATCCTGCGCAAGAATCTGTTCCGAGTGGGCGAGGGGCGTCTGAAGAACTGGTGTATCTCGGAGGGGCGCTGGACCGCCGACTGGTACGCCAACATGATCTCCTACGGGGCGGGCCACCAGATCCGCGAGGCGCGCTGGCTGCGCAACCCCGAAATTGTCCAGGGCATCATCACCACGTGGTGCGAGAACGAGAAGCCCGACGGCGTGTTCCCGAATTTCATCAAGCCAAATGAGATCGGCACGGGCCAGTATACGGACTGGATCACTTCCACCGTGTGGGATGCCCACTGCGTCCACCCCGACGAGGCCTTGCTGGAAATCTGGGCCGACGCCCTCAAACGCAATGTGGACGGTTGGCTGAACGTGTACGACCCGGACCACGACGGCCTGCTTCTCGTGGACAGCCATTGGTGGACGGGCATGGAGTGGCAGCCATCGTTCTTCTACTTCAACGGTTTCGACAAGGATCAGCAGAAGCAACAGCTTGAACGCGTCGACTTGACCGCCTACGTCTACGGCAACGCCCGCAACCTCGCGCGCATCCTCGCGCTCATCGGCGACACCGAAGGCGCCGCGCGCTACAACGCCACCGCGGACACCATCCGCGACGCGACGCTCAAGACGATGTGGGACGACGCGACCAGCTTCTTCTACTCCGTGGAACCGCAGACCCACGAGAAGGCGCTCGTGAAGGAAGTCATCGGGGTCTATCCCTTCTACTTCTCGATGTTCGACCCCGCGCAAGGCCAGCGGTACGTCTCCGCGTGGTCGTCCATCCTCGACCCCAAGCAGTTCTGGACCAAGTGGCCGGTCGCGTCCGCGTCCATGGAGTGTCCGGCCTATTCGCAAGATACGAAGTTCAACGGCAAGGAAGTCGGGGGCTGCATGTGGAACGGCCCCACGTGGCCGCACGCCAACAGCATCGTACTCTCCGCCATGGCCGCGACCTTGCGCGAATACAAGGAGAGTCCCCTGCGCGTTTCGGATTTCTGCGCGTTGTTGCAGTCCTTCACGGACGCGCAGTTCTACAAACAGGACAGCAATTTCCCGTGGACCGGCGAATACTACAACGGCAACGACGGGGAGTGGCGCACCGACCAGCGCGACTACAACCATTCGACCTATCTCGACATCCTGATAGCCGATGTGGCGGGCCTGCGCCCGCGCGCGGACGAGAGCATCGAGGTCCATCCGTTGATCGATCCAGCGATGGGAGCCTTCGCGATCGACGGCATGCGGTACCATGGCCACGACATCACCATTGCCTGGGCGCCGGCAACCGACCCCGCACCCACCCCCGACGGCCTCAAAGGCTTCCGCGTCTACATCGACGGCCGCCTCGCCCATCACGATCCGCTGACGGCACTCCCGGCCACCATCTCGCCGCAGCCGTGATGCATGCGCGGGCGCACGGCAGAGCATTAGATTCGATAATGATATCTATGAGATGGGCAGATGCAGGCTATGCAACCCCTTCAGGGTAGCGAAGATTGGTGTCCCATTACCCGGGGTAGGCCTTCGCTGCGCTCCGGCCAACCCCGGGCTATGAGTATATAGGCCTTTCAGGCCATAAGATTGTGAGCCCGAATTGTCTCCGCTGGGCTGTGAGTATCTAGGCCTTTCAGGCCACAGAATGAGCGTGAGCGCGAATTGTTGCCCTTGGGGCTTCGAGTCCCCAAGCCTCTCAGGCCACGAGAGGGTGAGTGTCGATTCCTGCTACTCGGCTACGAGTACGTAGGCCTTTCAGGCTACGGAGGGGGGTGAACTTGAATCGTTGCCGCTGGGCTGTGAATACATAGGCCTTTCAGGCCACAGAGCTTTTCCTTTCTGACGTTCCTCTGTACGGCAAGGCGTTGCATACAGGCGTGGTGCCGGGCCAGGACGGGTGGCCAGGAACTGATGGTGCCTGACGGAGCGATGCGTTTTGTCCGCAGCGATTTCGAATCTGTGCTATGATTGTGCCAGCGCGTCTTTTCCGCGGCGGCGCCGAGCCGCCGTAATGGCCTGAAAGGCCTAGATACTCATAGCCCCGGGTTGGCCCGCGGAACGCGGGACTACCCGGGGTCAATCGATGCCCCAAGAGAATTCCCTGAAAGGGATGCATAGCAGGAGGCTCCGTGGCACAATCGCTGGCACAGGTCCACCTTCATCTGGTGTTTTCAACCAAGAACCGCGTTGCGAGCTTCCGCGACATGCGAATCCGGGACGAACTCCACGCGTATCTCGCCACCACGTTCAAGGCGCATGGGGCGCCAGCCCACACGATCGGGGGCACTGCGGACCACGTGCATGCCCTATTCAGCCTTCCACGCGATTGTGAAATTGCCGCGCTCGTCGCAAACGTGAAACGGAGTTCTTCGATGTGGATTAAGACGAAGGGTTCCGGCTATGAATCGTTTCATTGGCAGAACGGATATGGGGTCTTTTCGGTGAGTCATTCGCACGTGGACAAGGTCGCCGCGTAAATCCGGGATCAGGACACGCACCATAGACGTCTTACCTTTCAGGATGAATATCGGGGATTGCTTCGAAAGCACGGGGTTCCGTTCGATGAACGGTATGTCTGGGAGTAGTGACGCGGAGACTATTCAACCCTTACCGGGTTGAAAGAACATACGCCCCGTTACCCAGGGTCGGCCTACGCTGCGCTTCGGCCAACCCTGGGCTGTGAGTATTTTGGCCTTTCAGGCCACAGAGGGAGCGTGAGCGCGAATTGTCGCCACCGGGCTGTGAGTATCTAGGCCCTTCAGGCCACAGAGGGAGCGTGAGCCTGGATTATTGCTACCGGGCCGCGCGTATCTGGGCTTTTCTGGCCATAAGTGGGTGAGTGCGCGGGGGAATTAGAGAAAGGGAAAGTGCCTATGCCGGAAGTGATTTGCGAGTTCAAGCAGAAGTCCTTTCTCAAAGGGACCCGTACATTCACGGTCTATGAGGACGACACCATTCGCGCTTCCTATCGTGAACTCTGGAATCGCTATGAGCATTGCCGGCCTTTGCGGGAATTCGATCACGTCCCGCGCACCCATGTCTACTTCGACACATCGAAGCTTATAGGAGCCTTTCTGACAGCCGCGCTGACCATCCTTTTCTTCGTCCTCGGCCACGGCCTGGACAACCAAGAAGGGGGCAAAATCACCTGCTACTTTCTCTCTGCCCTGAGCGCGTTCAGTACGGTTATCTTCCTCGTCGCGTTGCGACGATACAGCCACCGAATACTCACATTTGTCTCTGAATCCAGCAACAACCTATACGACAACATCGTGCTTCTTTGGAAACTGCCATCCCCCGAATCGTTTGAAGAGTTCGTCGAGTTTCTCAAGGCCCGGATCGCACAGGCAAGACAAAGGAGTCCCCATTCTGGTCCTCAGAGTGTTGCCCAACAACTGCAGGACCTTGCTCGCCTGAAGGAGGAAGGTCACCTCACCCTCTACGAGTTCGAAAAGGCAAAGGCCCTCATCATCGACGGAAGAGAAAAACCATGAGCGCGCAGCAAAGCGCCCGCGCGCTGATGCTTTCTTTTCCGCGGCGGCGGCGAGCCGCCGTAATGGCCTGAAGGGCCTACGTACTCATAGCCCCGGGTTGGCCCGCGGAACGCGGGACTACCCGGGGTCAGGACGCTCCCCGATAATCCCCTGAAGGGGGTGGATAGCATGGGTCGGAATGCGATGATCTGCTTTTTCAGGACTCGCGGGGTGGAGGCTATGCAACCCTTGCAGGGTAGTGAAGATTGGTGTCACGTAACCCGGGGTAGGCCTACGCTGCGCTCCGGCCAACCCCGGGCTATGAGTACCTAGGCCTTTCAGGCCATAAGAGAGTGAGCGTGCAAACGCCTTGCCGTACGCATGCGGGATCTAAGCGTGCTATTATTGCGTTACAGATTATCGAAACTGCGGCGGCGCCGAGCCGCCGCAATGGCCTGAAAGGCCTAGGTACTCGCAGCCCGCCGGCAGGGCGGGACTACCCGGGGTCAGGACGTTCCCCAAATGAGCCCCTGAAGGGGGTGCATGAGCCGCAATTTTGCGCGGGCTCGGGGCGGGGCAGTATCCTATGCCCGCTGGTGTGCGGAGCCTGCGAGGCGGCGGACCGGCGTCAACCTTCCCACTTCCCGAATTGAGGAGGATTCATGAGAGACTTGCGGTCGATCAGTGTTACCACGCAGTTCTGTGCGGTGATTGGCAACCCGATTGCCCACAGCCTGTCGCCGGCCATTCACAACGCGGCGTACAACGCCCTGGAGCTGGACTTCGTCTATGTGGCGTGCCAGGTCGAGGATGTGAAGAGCGCCTTGGGTGGTATGCGCGCGTTGGGCAATTTCCGCGGCATGAGCGTGACGATTCCTCACAAGATTGAGGCCATGAAGCATGTCGATGAGGTGGCCGAGGTGGATCGTTCCATCGGCTCAATCAACACGGTTGTGAAGGAAGATGGCCGCCTCTTTGGATTTGGCACCGATGGACCCGGGGCCTTGAAGGCCCTCACGGATGCCGGTGTCGATGTGAACGGCAGGAACGTGCTGATGCTGGGCGCGGGCGGCGCGGCGCGCGCAATTGCCTTCACGCTCGCGCGCATGACAAAGCCCGCCGCGCTGGCCCTGCTCGACATCAACGAGTCCCTCCTCAAGGGGCTCAGCGCGGATCTTCGCGCGGGCACGCCCGCGAACATTCAGGCTGCTCCCTTCACCGGGGAGACGCTCGCGGCCGCCATGAAACATGCGGACGTCATCATCCATTGCACGTCGGTGGGCATGCATCCCAAGGAGGATGCCACCCTGGTGCCGCCCGAGCTGTTCCGGCCGGGGCAGGCGGTCTTCGACATCGTGTACACGCCGCTGCAAACGCGGCTGTTGATCGAGGCGAAAGAGCGCGGACTCAAGGTGATTCCGGGCATTGAGATGTTTGTCAACCAGGCCGTGTTGCAGTTCGAACGCTTCACGGGGGAAAAGGCGCCCGTTGACGTCATGCGGAATGTCGTGTTGGAGCGGCTGCAATCATGAACATCGTCCTCATCGGTTATCGCGGTACCGGCAAGAGCGCGGTAGGCACGCTGGTGGCGGAGCGGCTCGGTATGGCGTGCGTAGGTATGGACGCCCGCATCGTCGGGAAGGCGGGCATGTCCATTCCCGAGATCGTGGCGCAGCGCGGCTGGCCGGGCTTTCGCGATCTGGAATCCGAAGTGGCGCGCGAGTATGCCGCGCAAGACGGGCTCGTGATCGACGCGGGCGGCGGCGTCATCGAACGGCCTGAGAATGTCGAAGTGCTGCGCGCGAACGGCACAGTCTTTTGGCTGAAGGCTTCGGTGCCGACCATCGTCTTGCGCATCCAAGGCGACACGCAGCGGCCCTCGCTGACCGGCGGGAAGAGTTTTACCGATGAAGTGGCGGAGGTGCTGGAACGAAGGACGCCTCTGTACCAGAATGCCGCGCACCACGCGATAGATACGGACGCGCTTACGCCGGAGGAAGTCGCGGATCGGGTCGTGGAGTTGTGGCGCAGGAGATAGGCTTGGACGTTTTCAGAATGGGATGACAGGCGAGGGCGCCTGTCCCACACGCGTTTGCCATCTCTTGTGGCGTGTGGGTGAGAAACCCAGGCAAGAGTGAAGCGTGAACAGGAGGGGACACAGCCATGGCGCGGTATTCGCTGGATGAATTCGTCAAACACACGGGGCAGCAGGATCGTGGTCAGGGCTTGTTTGAACTGGAGACGGACCGGCTGCTCGAGATCAACTTGCGCGGGACAGCGTGGATCAAGACCGGCGCGATGGTGGCGTATCGCGGCGAAGTGAAGTTCACGCGCGAAGGCGTGCTCGAGCACGGCGTCGGGAAACTGCTCAAGCGCTCTTTCACGGGCGAGGGCACGAAGCTCACGAAGATGAGCGGCGATGGGTCGGTTTACCTCGCGGACGCGGGCAAGAAGGTCATCATACTGCGGCTCGAGAACCAGGCCATTCATGTGAACGGCAACGATCTGCTCGCCTTCGAGCCCACGATTCAGTGGGACATCAAGCTGATGCGCAAGGTGGCGGCGATGCTCGCGGGGGGTCTCTTCAACGTGCGCCTCGAAGGAAATGGGATGGTGGCGATCACGTCGCATTACGATCCGCTCACCTTGCGCGTGACGCCGGGCCAGCCGGTTTTCACCGATCCCAACGCAACCATCGCGTGGTCTGGCACGCTGCAACCCGAGTTCAAGACAGACATCAGTCTCAAGACCTTCTTCGGGCGTGGCAGCGGTGAGTCCGTCCAGATGGCTTTCAATGGAGATGGATTCGTGGTCGTGCAGCCCTATGAGGAGGTCTATCTGCAGGCGAAATCCGGCAGCGGGGCGACTTAGTAGCGCCCGCCTTCCACGGCGGGCGTCCTGCGGCTAGTGAATGTATCCGAGGGCTTTCATCGCTTCAGCCATGTCCGGATCGAGCGCTTCATCGGGCACGGTATCCACAGGCGGCACGTACCAGATGTAGACGGCGAGCGCTTGCGGCAAGGCGCCCGGATAAAACGCCTCCGAATCCGCCTCCAGTTCGCTGACATGCAGCGCTGCGCTTTCGAGCGGGGCGTTGCGCCCATCCGCGCCGAGGCGCACGACCTCCGCGGGAATGGGCTTGCCGTCCAGGGTGAGGGTCGCAGTGAGCACCGACGCCGGATTCACTTGGATGACCAGGTGCGCGTTGTTCACTTCGCCGATTTCCTCATACCAGAGCGGCAGGGCAGTGGGCGCGTCCGCGCCGGGGCTTGTGGTGATACGGAATCTGAGGCGGTCGCCGTCCATCTGTGCGTCGCCGTTCCGCGCGGTATACCGGAGCTGGAACGCGCCCATGCCGGAACCGCTCAGCGTCCCGGCGATCGTGCGAGATTCGTCGAGACTGCCTGTCACGAGAATGTGAAGACCCTCGCGTCTTGTGGATGCGACCCGGGCCGCGTATTGGGCCAGCGGGGCGATCTGAAGCGGTCCTTGTGTCAAGGGGCGGAGTTCCGCGGGATCGGCCCACGTGTCGAACCAGGCGGGGCGCTGCGCGGTCATGTCGAAGATATACTTCCACCGGGGGTCCCGCGCGGAGTACAGGTTGTTATCCGCCAATAGCAGGGAAGAGAACGCGGGCCGGTCTTCCGCCGGTCCGCCATTCATCAGACCCCGCAGCGAACGCCCCTGGAAGGCCTCGGGCGCGGGAAGCCCCGCGAAGTCCAGCGAAGTCGGCGCGACATCGATCAGTTCCGCGAGACCGTCGCACACGCCGATGGATGTCTGGCCACGCGGAAGTTTCACGACGAAGGGGATGCGAATCTGTTCATCGTATAGCGTGGTGCCGTGACCCCAGCCGCCATGATCGCCCAAGGCCTCGCCGTGATCGGCCACGACGATTATCAGCGTGTCCTCGTACATCCCGAGTTCCTTCAAGGCGGCGGCAATGCGTCCAAACTGCTCGTCGCTGAATGCAATGGCGCCATCATACAGGGCGATCTGGCGGGCGTCTTCCGCGGCGGCGCCTTCGCCCTGAGACTCCGGCGAAGGGAACCGCGTGTTGAATGGCGCCGGCGGATCGTAAGGCGTGTGCGGGCCGAAGAAATGCACGTAGTAGAACCAGGGTTGCCTTACCGGTGCGCGCAGGGCTGCGATCACGGCGTCCGCGGCCCGCTGGTCCTTGGTGCCGCTGACCGCGTTGGCGTCGATCTCCACGAAGGATTGAAAACCTGCGCCGAATCCCCACATGGGAAGGCAATTGAGATTGGTCATGAACCCGGCCGTCTCGTATCCGGCGCCCTGGAGTATCTCCGGGAGCGTAATCATCTCCTCTGGCAGGATGTCCGCGCGATCCACCGCCCCGTGTACGGACGGATACGTGCTGGTGAACAGCGAAGCGACCGCGGGCCGGGTCCACGATGACTGGCTGATCATCTTAGTGAGGCGGACACCCTCCGCCGCGAGAGCATCGATGTGGGGCGAGGTATCGCGCGCATAGCCGTAGCACCCGAGGTGGTCGGGGCGCAGCGTGTCGATGAGTACGATAAGAATGTTGGGTTGCGCGGCGGGCGCATGCGTCACGCCGGATGTGGCGGGCGACACCAGCGCAGCATCCGGCTCGCCCGCATGGCACACGGGCCCCACGTGGACAGGCATGTTCGGAAGGCCAATCCATGCGAGCAGGACGATAAGCATGCCGGCGCGCTGAAGTGAGGCCGGACTATTTGTGGTTATTCTCATGCAGCTCGCGCCGCTCTTGGCCAATGGCGCGGGAGGTTCCCACGCCGATCGTGTCTATGGTTGTTCTTAACATTATCCGGCGTGACAGCACAAAGCAAGGTCCAGCCTTCCAGACAGCGCATATCGCGTGGGCTTGCGTTCACGCGGACGGAAGATCGCGCGTTGAGGATCGTGTGTCGGAAATCAACTGGAAGAACATCCCCCTTGATCCCCCTTCGAAGGGGGACCCACGCAACACTATGTTTGTATATGACCAAAAGTCTTGAGAGCAGCAAGTAGACCTTTGGTGCGGAGCACGCGCGGCCCGCAAGGCCCTCAGAATTCCCCCTTTGAAGGGGGCAGGCCCGCAGGGCCGCGGGGGATGTTCTTCGCCCTGCGCCACACCAAAAAGACCTCGATCCCGCACGTTGGACACCACCCTTGCGCGTCGCGCGCGGCACACAAGACGATTGCGGCAGGTAAACCGCCCAGCGTACACTCAGCGCTGTAAGGCATGCTTTCGGGAATTCTCACTTGGGCAAGTGGTGACATCGCATTGGAACCCTGGGAATACGATTCGGCACAAGATATCGATCGCAATGTGATCGAGCGGCTGCGGCAGTTTCCCCGCGAGCCCGACATGCTGGTGTACGGCGCACGGCTCGCCGCGATGCTTCTGCTGCGCGCGGGGCTGCGGCTGTATCACCGGTTCCGGATTGTAGGCAAGGAGAACCTCCCGCGCGAAGGCTCGTTCGTGCTCGTCGCAAACCACGCCAGCCATCTCGACGTGATGTGTCTCCTTTCCGCGTTTCCATTACGCAAGGTGCATCGAGTGTTTCCCGCCGCGGCGCAGGACTACTTCTTCGTGAGCGTTCCGCGGCTGGCCATCGCGGCGATCGTGGTGAACGCCTTGCCGTTCGACCGGCAGGTGAGCATCCGCCACAGCCTCGGCCTGTGCCAACGCTTGCTGGAGAACCCGGGAAACGTACTGGTGATCTTCCCGGAAGGCACGCGTTCAATTTCGGGTGAGCTGGGCGAATTCAAACCGGGCATCGGACTGCTCGTCGCGGGGAAGGACGTACCGATCGTGCCGTGCTATCTGGAAGGTGCCCACCGCGCGTGGGGCAAAGGCCACCACATTCCCAAACCGCATCGTGTGCGTCTAACGATTGGCGCGCCGCGTAACTACAGCCATTTGAAACCGGGCAAGGAATCAGCCTTGCACATCGCCGAAGATCTGCGGAACGCCGTGATCGCACTGGCAGCTCCGGCGGAGGCATCGAATAAGGTATGAACCGCGCCATGGTGCCAGAAGGTCGGGGCGGCCGGAATGTAGCGCAGGCGTCTCGCCTGCATTTTCAGGACAGTGGCCGGGGCCATGTAAGTGACCGGCGAGGGCGCCGGTCCCACACGCGGTTGCCCGACGGGTTAGGGACAGACCCCGTGTTTCGCTCCGCGAAGCCTACGCGAAAGACGGGGTCAGTCCCAGTCAACTGCCGTTTCTAGGATCAGACGCAGGCGTCTCGCCTGTCATCCCGTTGGGTCGTGACCATGCGAAGCCCATGCAGGAGAACTTGGAGATTACACCATTAGAAAGGGCCTATATGCCTGATTATCAACCGGCATCTCGCCGGCCTATTGCGGACACGCTGCGCAACACGGCGCGCGGGGCCGTCCGCGTGTGCGTGAAGGCGGGTGTCCACCCCGACACGATTTCCTATGCGTCTATCGCGGCTTCGCTGTGCGCAGCCCTCTGTTTCTGGCAGTCGCACGACTTCCCTGTTCTCCTTATAGCGGGCGTCGGGTTCTGCTACTTGCGCCTTTGGTTCAATATGCTGGACGGTATGGTCGCGCTCGCGTCGGGCAAGGCGAGCCTGCGCGGGGAGATCCTGAATGATCTTCCGGACCGCGTGTCGGATGTGCTGATCTTCGTGGGCGTGGCGCACAGCGGGCTGTGCCATGAACTGAGCGGCTACTGGGCGGCCCTCTTCGCGGTGCTCGTCGCATACGTGGGCATGTTTGGCCAGGCGGTCGGAGTGCAGCGCGAATTCAGCGGCGTGATGGCGAAGCCGTGGCGCATGGTGGCCCTGCACATCGGCGCGTGGATTACGCTCGGCCTGCTCTGGTGGGGCGGCGGGCGAATTCACTATGGCGGCCTTACCGTGCTGGACTGGACGCATCTCGCGATCATCGCGGGCTGTGTGCAAACCATTTGGGTCCGGCTCGCGCGCATCATGCGCGCCCTCAAGATCAAGAACCGACAGGAGGCAAAAACATGACGCCGAGCGCGGCCCTCCACAGCGACATTTTCCGCACCTACTTCGCGCTGGGCGCGGGCCTGCTTCTTCTCGGCGGAATCGCCATCGCGATATTGAAATGGGTCCTCAAGAAAGACATGACCCAGCCGTGGAAAGCCTACCGCGCGTGGTTGATCATGGTGCCGCTGTTTCTGGGCTGCATCTTCCTGGGGCGCGAGGCGGTGATCGTATTCTTCACGGCAATCGCCGTTTTCGCGTTCAAGGAATTCGCGCGCGCGACGGGTCTCTACCGCGATTGGTGGATGACGGGTGTGGTCTACGCGGGAATCATCGCCGCCGGTCTCGTTTCGCTGATCTACGACCCGCGTCTTGGCGTGCCGGGGTGGTATGGCCTCTTCATCGTGCTGCCCGTCTACATGGTGGCAGTCATCCTGTTCGTGCCGATCGTGCGCGATCGCGCGCAGGGCCAACTCCAGACTATCGCGCTCGCGGTGGTCGGCTTCATCTACATCGGCTGGATGTTCGGCCACTTCATCTTTCTCGCGAATGCCCGCCACGCGTACGGCTACATCATGTTCCTGCTGCTGGCCGTCGAACTCAACGACGTGGTCGCCTATGCTTGCGGGAAGACCTTCGGGCGCCACAAGCTGCGCAAGACCATCAGCCCTAACAAAACGTGGGAAGGGTTCCTCGGCGCGCTTGCCGTGTCCATGGCGCTGCCGTGGATTCTCCACTTCTCGTTTCCCCATTTCGGCGCCGCGGAGTGTATTCTGACCGGCATCATCGTCGGCGTGGGCGGGCTGTTGGGCGACCTCTCGATCAGCGTCATCAAACGCGACCTCGGCATCAAGGATATGGGCGCGATCATCCCCGGCCACGGCGGCCTCCTTGACCGCATGGACAGC
>JADLCA010000404.1 GCA_020847495.1 Candidatus Hydrogenedentota bacterium
CGATGGCCAGCCATTCGGAACTCAGCATTGTCGCGGTACAACCCGACGCTTCCTCACTCAATGAGTGGCGGCGCAAGCTCGACGACGAAGGACTTTACGGCGTTCGCGTGGCCGTGCACGAGGGGACGCCCGGCACTTTCAACGCGCCACCGTACATGGCTTCATTGACTGTGCTGGGCGCGCCGGACGAGACGCAGTATCCGAGAGATCAGCAGCTCCTGGAGCAGCTTTTCTATTCCATGCGGCCCTACGGGGGCAAGCTGTGGTGCATTTCCGATGCGAAAGGCGGTGCCGCGGCATTCACCAAATGGATCAACGCCGGTCAACTCGCTGGCCTGAAAACCGTTGACGGTAAGGAGTGGGTCGCCTCGCGCGAAGGCCCTCTTCAGGGCGCGGGTCAGTGGACGCACATGTACGGCAATATCGCGAACACCGTGAAGTCTGACGACGCGCTCGTGCGGCTGCCGCTCGGCGTGCTCTGGTTCGGAGGAAGCAGCAATCTGGACGTGCTGCCGCGCCACGGGCATGGTCCGCCGGAACAGGTCATCGGCGGGCGGCTGTTCATCCAAGGGTTCGACAGCATGAGTGCCCGCGACGTGTACACGGGACGCGTACTGTGGAAGACCAAGCTGCCCGACCTCGGAACGTACGGCACGTACTACGACGCGACGTACAAAGACACGCCCACCGACACGCGCTACAACCAGGTTCACATTCCCGGCGCGAACATTCGCGGCTCAAACTTCGTGGCCACGGATGACCGCATCTATGTGATCCAGGGCCCCAACTGCACCGTGCTCGATGCAACAAACGGGGCGATCGTTCAAACGATCACCTTGCCGCCACTCGACCCCACGGTGCGCAAGCCGCAGTCGCCGCCGTGGGCGTACATCGGCTGCTATGAAGACACCTTGCTCGGCGGGTACGGGTTCGTCGCCTTCTCCGACCTGCTCGATACGAAGAAACAGGAGTATTCGATTTGGACCGACTTCGACTCGAGTGCGAGCAAAGCCATCATCGCGTTTGACCGGCACACGGGCGAGCAGCGCTGGCGCGTCGACGCGATACACGGATTCCTGCACAACGGGATCGCCGTGGGCAACGGCGTCATGTACTGCCTCGACCGTTTACCGTTGTATCTTGCGGACCAGTTGGAGCGGCGCGGAATCGAGCCTCCCAGCGATTACCGGCTGCTCGCCATCGATGTGCGTACGGGCCAGATTCTCTGGGAAAAGAAGGAGGATGTATTCGGATCGTTCCTGGCGTTCTCTGAGCAAGAGAGCATTCTCCTCCAATCCACGCGGCCTTCGCGTGACATGACAGATGGAGAGGATGGCACGCGCATGATTGCGTTTGCCGGAAAGGACGGCCGGAAACTATGGGACACGGAGACGAAGTATGCGTCGGTTCCGATGATTCACAACAAGCGCATTGTCACGCAGGAATCGATGCTGGACCTGCTCACGGGTGAACCGGTATGCCGCACGAATCCGCTTACGGTCGTCGACGAACCGTGGGCGTGGCAACGCCAGTACGGGTGCAATTATCCGATCGCGAGCGAGTACCTTCTGACGTTTCGCTCGGCCGCGGCGGGATTCTACGATTTCGAGAACGACGGCGGGACCGGCAACTTCGGCGGCTTCAAATCGAGTTGCTCCTCGAACCTCGTCGTGGCAGACGGTGTATTGAACGCGCCCGACTACACGCGCACATGCAGTTGCAGTTACCAGAACCAGACCTCTCTTGCCATGGTCCACATGCCGGAATCGGAACTCTGGACGTTCAATGCGTATACCGCGGGCGATGCGCCCGTGGCACGAGTCGGACTCAATTTCGGCGCTCCAGGCGATCGCCGAGCGGATGACGGCGTGTTGTGGCTCGATTTCCCCAGTGTTGGAGGGACCTCGCCCGAGATTCCTGTGGAGGCGGCGTATACGGATGCGGAGCCCAAACTCTATCGCCATCACTCGTCCCAGTTCTCCGGGGACGGCTACCCTTGGGTGAACGCGTCGGGCATGGCCAATCTCAAGTCGTTGCGGATAACGCTCGCGAAGACGGCGGAAAGCGATCGCCTGCATACAGTGCGCTTGCACTTTGCGGAACCGGAGCCTGCCACTCCTGGAAGCCGTGTGTTCAACGTGTTGCTGCAAGGGGAGCGCGTGCTTGAACGGTTTGACATCATCCAGGAGGCGGGCGGAGAACGGCGTGGCGTCCTCAAGGAATTCAAGAGTGTGCCGGTAAGCTCGGTACTTGCGGTGGACTTCGAGCCGGTCAGCACCGAACCTCCTTTGCTGTGCGGCATCGAAGTGGTTGCGGAGGAGTGAGCGTGCGCGGGCGCCGCTCATACTTGCTTGCGCTCTCCTTGGTCGTGGCACTTGCGCGGACCGCGATGGCCTGCGACGTGCCCGTGTTCCGCTATGCCCTCGAGCGGTGGGAGCCTGAGCCGTATCAGGCCGTCCTGTTGAACAACGCCCCCCTTGATGCAAGCGAGGAGGCGCTGTGGCGCGGCATCACAGAGCATGCGGAGGCCAATCCGCGGGTTCTCCCCATCGGGCGCGGCACGAAACCTGACCCCGGCCTCGAAGCGCGTTGGCAGGCCGATTCCGCAACCCCGTGGATTGCCCTGTACTATCCGCCGTCCGCTCCGTTGCAGACGCACGTATGGTCCGGCCCTCTCACGGCCGCCAACTGCGAAGCGCTCCTGGACTCGCCGGCGCGGCAGGAGATTGCGAGACAACTCCTCGACGGAACGTCCGCGGTGTTCGCTCTGCTCGAGTCCGGCGACGCGGCTGCGGACCAGAATGCCGCGGATACGCTTGCGCGTGAACTGGCCGCGTCGGAGACTTCCCTGGTGCTTCCCGGCAGGACGAAGGAGGATGTACCCGATATCGACGAGTCGAAAGTGCGAATCGAGTTTTCGACCGTGCGCGTATCACGCCAGGATCCGCATGAAGCCATTTTTGTGGAGATGTTGCTCGGCATCGAACCCGGGCTGCGCGATATTGATGCGCCGATGGTCTTTCCCGTGTACGGCCGCGGGCGCGCGCTCTATGCGCTCGCCGGCAAAGGGATCAATGCGAAGACGATCCGTGCGGCGTGTGCCCTGGTCGTAGGCCCTTGCAGTTGCCAGGTGAAGGATGAGAATCCCGGTGTGGACGTGCTGATGGCCACCGATTGGGTCGCGGGAATCGATGAGTTTTTGTTGCAGAACCCGGAACCAGCGGCGTTGCCCAGCCCGGCGCTGCACCAGGCCTCGGCGCCTGTCTTGCCAGATGCGGCCGGTGAAGGCTGGTCGCCTGGCGCGGCCCTGCTGATGGCGATGGCCGTCGGTCTGGTCGCGACTCTCGCCGTATCCCTCGCGATCTCGCTTCGAAAGGTGCGGGCCGAGTCATGAGTCTCTGGCGCTTGGTGGTTCGAGAAATCGCGTATCGCAAAGTCGATTTCGTCGTCAGCGCGGCCGCGATTACCCTGGCAGTCGCCGTCTTTGTCGCGGTGATGACGCTGCTTCGCGCCCATGAGGCTCGTGCCAGCGATCTGGCGTCGCTTCGCAAAGACGAGACGATGGCCCTGATGCGCACGGTCCAGGACGACTACCGCAAGATTACCTTGAAGAGCGGATACAACGTGCTGGTGTTGAGCAAGGACCAGGATCTCGCGCAGTTCTACGCGCAGGGGTACGCCTCGGAGTTCATTCCTGAATCGCACGTGAACAAGTTGGCCGAATCACCGCTTATCACCGTGCGGCACCTGATGCCCACCTTGAGCGGAACCATCGGCTGGTCTGGACGGCCGGATGTTCATGCAATCCTCATGGGCGTGCGCAGCGAGGTCCCGCAGTCGCACCTTGATCCGAAGGCGCCCCTGTCGCAACCGGTGGAGCACGGCCAAGTGCGCGTAGGCTTCGTGCTAGCCCGGCAGTTGGAAGCGCGCGAGGGCGATTCGATCGACGTGTTGGGGCGCCCTTTCACGGTCTCCGAGGTCCCGCCCGAGCGCGGAAACGCCGATGACATCACGCTTTGGTTGCACCTCGAAGACGCGCAGGCTGTGCTCAACCGCCCCGGTCAGATCAATGCCATCATGGCGTTGAGCTGCCATTGCGCGGAGGCCACATTGGAAGGGATTCGCGGTGAGATTTCCAAGTTGCTGCCGGATACGCAGGTGATCCAGCTCGCCGCGCAAACCACCGTGCGCGCTCTGGCCCGCGATCGCGCCGCCGCATTGAGCGACGAGACGGTTGCCGCGGAGGAAGACTACCATCGCACGCAGCAGCGGCAGCAGGAGGCCCTTGCCGCGTGGCTGTTGCCTGTGGCGTTCCTGTGTGCTGGGGCATGGGTTGGCCTTCAGGCATTGGTCAACGTGCGTGCGCGCCGTAGTGAGATTGGCATCTGGCGCGCGCTGGGACTCCGATCGAGGCACGTGATCTTCATCTTCCTCGTGAAGGCGGTTCTCCTAGGCGTTGGAGGGGCGCTACTCGGCTACGTTCTCGGGTTTGCGACAGGCCTTACCTGGAGCCACCTGGAAGGGGTCAGCTTTGGCGACTACGGCGCGCGCGCGTTGTTCGACGCCCGGCTGGCGCTAGGCGCTCTGTTCCTCGCGCCGTTCCTCAGCGTCTTGGCGAGTTGGATTCCCACACAAATTGCGGCGAGGCAGGACCCGGTCCTCGCGCTACGGATTGACTGACCATGGCCTTACTTCAGGCGAGAGATCTTCACAAGGTTTTCCCGGGACCCCATGGCAAAGTCCCCGCATTGGCCGGTGTGTCCCTGACGCTTGATCCCGGGGAGTTCACGGCCATCAAGGGCCCGAGCGGATGCGGCAAGTCGACGCTGCTCTTCACGCTCGGCGCCTTGCTGCGGCCCGACTCTGGCAACCTCTCTGTCCTCGATCGTGAACCGTACGCGATGACAGGGGAGGAGCGCGCGGCCTTGCGCGCGAAAAGCATCGGATTTGTCTTTCAGCAGTTCCATCTGACGCCGTACCTCAGCGTGCTGGAGAACGTGATGGCTCCCGCGCTCGCATTACCCTCGACGGACGCGCAATCGCGCGCATTGGAGCTGATCGACCTGTTGGGACTCAAAGACCGCGCGGATCACGTGCCCTCGATGCTCAGCACGGGCGAACGCCAACGAACAGCCCTCGCGCGGGCACTCTTGAACCGTCCCAAAATCCTCCTTGCTGACGAACCAACCGGAAACCTGGACGAAGACAATGGCGCCCTCGTCCTGGAACACCTGAGCGACTTTGCCAAGCAAGGCGGCGCCGTCGTGCTGGTCACCCACGAACGCGAAGCCGCCGCCCACGCGCAAAGGGTCCTGCAAATGCGCGACGGCCGGATAGCGTGAGCTGCAATTGATTTCGATGAGATCTCTGTGGACACGGAGTCCTCAATCCACTTGCCGTTCAAAATGCACCGCGTCGGCGACAACGAGTCCGGTCGCGCCCTCGGCAAGCACTTCGACAAATCCCCCGGTTCCTTCATCGAAATCGAAAGTGCCGATTTTACGAGACTTCAACGGTTGCATCCAGATAACGTCGCTTCCATTCCTGTGACGCACG
>JADLCA010000405.1 GCA_020847495.1 Candidatus Hydrogenedentota bacterium
GACTACACGCTGGAGAAGGTCGAAAAGAGCGCGCCCTATTTCCATGCACAGTTCCGCCGCGTGAACCCGCTGCCTTTCAAGGATGTGTACACGATTGTGGACGGCATCAAGGGCAAGGGGCAGTACGTGGGCACCTATCTCGCGCATGGCGCCAACGGCCAGGGCTGGTGGGGTGAAGGCGAGATCAAGTTCTACATGGACGGCGACACGGACTTCCCGACCATCTGCGGCACCGGCGAGGAAGACTATTTCTGCGGTTCCTACGGCTATGAGGAACGCGAAGAGAACGGGAAGACGGTGTACACCAGTTTCACGAGCCCCTATACCGGCTTTCATCATGTGCCTTCCGAGGGTCCCCAGCAGCGCTTTGGCCAGTATCGCTGGCACATCACGGATCCTATTCGTTTTGACGAAGACCTGCGCGTGACCATCCAGTGCCTGGGTTGGCAAAGCGAAGGGCGCTACCTGCCGCTGCAGGATGACATGGCGTCCGTGGCCTATTGGTACCAGATGGAACCGCACGCGCCGTTCCCGGCACTGCCGTCGAACGAGCAACTCGTGATCAAGTAGCAGCACGGCACGGACAGCAAACGAAGGAGCGCGCATTATGTAGGGCGGGATTAGTTCCCGCCCTCTTAGCCTGGAGGGGCAGCGCAGCACGTTCATCCAGGAGCCGGCAAGGATGCCGGCGCTCCCGGTTGGGTGTCATGCTTATGCAGGTCCAAGGGCGGCTGGGATTCGCAATTGGGAAAGCCAGAGGGCGGGAACAAATCTCGCCCTACTTTACCCGCACATTCTGTGATTCGTGTGACGCGGAAGGTGAGCGCGTGCCCGTCAAGCCGGTCCTGGCGCGAATACCCTGAGTCTTTTCTTCTTGCCAGATCCGGCAAAGCAGTCCATACTGGTAGCGAAGGCCATGCATGGTAAGTAGTCCACGGGGGGAATCGGGTCGTGACTGCACCTCGCGGCGATACACGGGGAACCATTCCTGTTGAGCAGGGGCCGCTTTCGGGAGATGCCCTGCTGGTGCTCTTTCATGACCGGCTTCTCGGGACACGCCTTTACATTCACTCGCTGTCCCGCTTCAGCATTGCCTTTGCTATTGTCGCGGGAACTTTCTTCGCGCGGCACGTCGTTGGAATCGAAGGTCTGTGGGTCCCCGCGTTCCTGCTATTGGCTGGCCTACTGGCCTTGTACAATGTACCCGTGTTTTTGGTGGCGCGCCGGTATGCGGGCGCTTCGGAGGATCCTCCCCCCCACCGCCTGCTAACGGGCCTCATGCACACGACCATCTTCCTGGACTTCGTCTGCCTCACGCTCCTTTTGTGCCTGGTGGGCGGGGCCAAATCACCCTTCAAGGCCTTCTACCTGATCCACGTGATCCTTGCCGCACTGCTGCTCTCGCCCCGGGCCGCTTACGCGCATGGGGCCTTGGGATATGCGATGTTTACGGCGCTGCTGGCCGGGCAGTGGTTCGGGTGGATTCCATTCATCGCGCCCGTGGGAGCAGTGAACAGCGCACAGCCCCTGGACGGCCGCTACATCATCACCGTCCTTGTCGTGCAGGGCATCCTGATGACGTTTGCCGCGTTCCTCATGAGCGGCCTGTCGCGCATGCTGCGCGAAGGCGAGAAGCGCCTCGGCGATGCCAACGCAGAACTGACGCGCCTGTCGAAGATGCGGCGCGCCTTCCTGCACATCACACTTCACGATTTGAAGGCGCCAGCGGATGCCATGACGATGATGCTGACGAATCTGTCGTCGGGCATTGGCGGGCCGCTCAGCGAGCAGCAGGCCCACTGGGTGCAGCGCTGCCAGGCCCGTCTGCGGGAGATGTCGGCGTTCCTTCACGACTTTCAGACGCTGGCCATGCTGGACTCCGGCTCACTCGGCGAACAGGAGAAGCCGATCGACATCGCCAATCTGCTGCGATCCATCGTCGAGGAAAACCAGGATCTCGCCGACGCGCGCATGCATACGATGACCCTTTCCATGAACGGCAGCCCCATGGCTGTAGGCGGCGTGGAACGCTTGTTGAAGGAGGCCATCGCGAACCTGGTCACCAATGCCATCAAGTACACGCCGCTCGGCGGGCGAATCGAAGTGCGCGCGGAAGCTGTCGAAGGGCGTGTGCGTGTCGAGGTCGAAGACAACGGCATTGGCATCAGCGAGGAAGACCGGCAGAAGCTGTTTCAGGAATTCGTCCGGCTGCGCCCACGGCAAGACCGCACAGGTGACGTACCGGGAAGCGGACTCGGCCTGTCGATCGTGCACCGGATCGTGGAGATGCACCAAGGGCAGGTGCGGGTCGTCAGCGCGCCGGACAAGGGCAGCACCTTCTCAATCGACCTGCCCGCCCGGCCATGAGCTTCCTCGCAGGAGCCTTCCTTACAGGCCAATGAGCTTCTGGAATCCCTCTACCCCCAGGAAAATCAGGCCAGCGTAGAAAGCGATGGCGGGGAGCACCGCCACGTATCCCGCAACGATGAAGTAGCCGTCCCTCTCCAGAAGTCCCAGTGCGATCAGAAAAATCGGAAGGGCCACAACCAGGTTGGCGAAAAGTACCGGCAGCGGTATTGACACCACGAGCGCAAGCACGAGTACGGTGCACGCGTGCAAGCGGACCAAGTGCGAGTTCTCGCTGAGCACGAGCAACCGCGGATGGAGCCAATGCTCGAATCGGTCGAGCGTCTTGAGAAGCTTGGTTGCGGCGGTTTCCAGGCGTGCGTAGGGGACGGATTTCTCCCTGAGCCTGCGCGGAAGCCACGGGGTCTTGCCAAAGATCAGGAAGAGGGCCACCAGGGCTACCGCGGGTCCTAGCAGCGTCGTCAACACGGGAATGCCAATAGGCAGGCACAGGGGGAACGACAGAAATGCCAAGAGCATCGCGTGGCTCGTGCTCGGGAAAGAACCAAGGATCTCGCCGAACGTCACCGGGGCGCCATTAGCCTTCTTGAGGAGGGCCTGCACCTCGGTGGAAAGGGCTGTGCCGGAGGTCCTGCGCTTCTTCTCTGACTTTGAGGGTTCTGTTGCACTCTTGGGGTCTGCGGACATGCCCGGACGGTTTCCTATGGTAGAAGATCCGTTTTCAGTTGCATCGGTGCGATACGATAGCTTCCCGCTTCGTTTATCGCAAAGTCAACATTCTTGCGTGAATCAGCATGCCCACTCCACATCAGAAACGCCGATCATCAAGATTCACTCATGTAAGATATTGGAAACAAATCAGATAGATGCAGAGAAGCGCTGAATCCGGAGATCGCGTAATGCCCCGATCAAGTATCTTGCAATACAATGTACATTGTGTTATACTTGCTCTTGTCAGGAGGCCAAATGGGCACTCAAGAAGAGGCGGTAGACATCGACAACTGGACCACTCAGCTCCGCAAAGGGCTGCTGGAACTGTGCATCGTCAACCTGCTCGCCAAGGGCGAACTTTACGGATACGACCTCGTCAAGCAACTCGCAGAGGTGCGCGGCCTGGTCGTCACCGAGGGGACCATCTACCCCCTGTTATCCCGGCTCCGGAAGCTAGGCTTGGTCACAACGCGGCTGGTGGAATCGTCCTCTGGTCCAGCCCGCCGCTACTACGCGCTCACGCCCTCAGGGCTGCGCCTGCGGACGACGATGAATGCGTATTGGAAGGAATTGATGCAGGGCATTGAGCACCTGCAAGAAGAAAGCGAGGCGGATCATGGCTGAGTGGACCTCGGAAGCGCGGGACTATCTGGAGGGGTATCTTCGTCAGGTCGGCGCCTTGGCGCGAAGCCAGGGCGATGATGATACCGACATCGTCGAGGGGCTTCGGGAGCACATCACCAATGAGGCCGAGGCGGAAGGCGGCAGCCTGATCACCGTGGACCTCCTGCAGAGAACGCTGGCCACCGTCGGCACGCCCGAGCAGGTGGCCCGGGCAGAGTTTACGTTGGCGACGAATGGGCATCGCGAACCGCGCGAGACGCGCAGCGCCATGCCTCCTCCCCCACCACCCCGGCCGGTCGAACCGCGCATTGTCGTGAACCAAGCGCCACAGAAGTCGCGGTCCGGATGCTTGCTGGCGCTCGTGGCGGTGCTGCTGCTGCCGATCGTGCTATATGTCGGTATCGCCATTCTCGGTATCATTTCGGCCATCACTGTGCCCGCCATGTCGCGGTCCCGTGAGGCGGCCAGGCGCGCTGAGTGCCAGAACAATCTGAAGCAGATGGGTATTGTCTATAAGATGAGGGCTAATGAGCATAAAGACCTGTGGCCAACGCTGACGAATGAGAAGGGCGAGTTCTTCCCGCTGAAGGCCGAGATCTATCCCGAGTACCTTACTGACACCCATGTGCTCGTGTGCCCAAGCGACCCCACGGTGCCGGATGCCTCGGGATCTCCGGAGTCGTTGATTGGCGATCAGAGTTACTTCTACCTGGGCTATGCGGTGACAAACGAAACAGAGGCGAGGGCGTTTTTGGACGCCTACCGCGCCCGCATCGCCGAAGGCGGTACGTTTGAAGAGGACTTGCCGGCACCCGCCGGCACGGGAACCGGCGGCGGTGACAAAATCCTGCGATTGACGGAGCGATTGATGGCAGAGGCAGAGTCCCTACCCATGCAGGCCGTGGCACAGTCTCAGATTCCGGTGATGTTTGACCGGGAGTTTTCCAATCATGTCCCGGGGGGAATCAATGTCCTTTACATGGATGGGCATGTCGAGTTCATCAAGATGGGGGGCAAGTTCCCGGCGGTAACGTGGTTCCTGGATGAGCTGGCAGCGCTGGAGCGCTGACGCACGGACTGACACGGACTGACACGGACTGACACGGACTGACACGGACTGACACGGACTGACACGGACTGACACGGACTGACACGGACTGACACGGACTGACACGGACTGACACGGACTGACACGGAC
>JADLCA010000406.1 GCA_020847495.1 Candidatus Hydrogenedentota bacterium
AAAGGTGTCGAAGGCCTTGGGCGTGGCAAGCGCGTGTGGCACAGGCGCCCTCGCCTGTGTCCCATTCCGGTGCAAACCGGGAACATCATTTACAGATCAGACCGGGAGCATCGTTTACACTTCTCCAGAAAATTAAAGCAGGGCACCGTGCAGTGCCCTGCTGAAGATCAGGATTGTGTACGCTTGATTACGAAGCCGCGGGTGCCGTGAACACCTCCGCCACGCTAGAGCCGGAGGCCACATCCCACACGGATACGCGCCCCGTCCAGCTTCCAGCCAACACCAAGGCGCCCTGCGCGCCAAACCTCGCGGAATAGCCCCAATCCGCCAGTTCCCCATACTTGGCCAACTCTTTGCCGTTCACGTCCCACCGTTTGGCAAGCTTATCCGCGCCTGTCGTCACCAGCTCATTTGCGGGATTGAAGTCCACGCTGAGCACGCCACCGCCGTGGGCGTTGAAGGAACGGATCTGCGCGTATTTCCAGGTATCCCATAAGCGCACCGTGCCGTCCTGTCCCGCAGTCGCGAGAATGGCGGAGTCCGCGCTGTAGTTCATATCATGAATCGCGCCGGTGTGCCCCCGCAAGGCTTCGACGGCACGGCCATTCGCTGCCTGCCATAACAACAGCCCGCCCGCCCGGTCGGCAGTAGCGAGCAACTCGCCATCCGGACTGAACTTCACGCTGTAGATCCAATCCGTGTGGTCCTCCAGCTTGTAGAGCAAAGAGCCATCCTGCACAGAGTACACCTTGACCTTCTTGCTGGGTCCGCCCAAGGCGATCATGCGGTGATCCGGACTGATGTCCGCGGCCATGATCGCGTCGTACTCCTCTCCGTACTGGCCTAGGCGCTCTGCCTTGCGTACGTTCCACACGGCCACCAGGCCCGAGTTCCCCTCCTGGCCGCCACCGGCCAGCAGGAGTTCCCCGTTTGCGCTGAATGTCATCGTATAGACCTCACCCTCGGGGAAGGGCAGCGCGCCAAGCAAGGCGTATGTGCTCAGGTCGTATAGGAGAATCTGCCTGTACCCGGCCACGGCTGCCAGCGGGGCGCGCGGACTCGTCGCGACGGATCGCGCGACGACGGCCTTCGCCAGCTCCGGTGCGGGCGGCTGCAAGGCCACTTCCGGCATCGGGGGAGGGCCATCCACAATCTCGGCGGCCACGAAAACGGCCGATTCTTCCTTCTTCTCTTCCTGCTTCATCGCTACTTTGGCGTTCGCGTCGACTGGCGCGCCCAACTGAATCCACTCGCTCAACAGCGCCAGTTGCTCTGCCGTCAGCGGGTCGCCGGACGGCGGCATCTTAGGCTCTTCCGCGCCATTGACCAAGCGAAGCAGGCGGCTGTCGGACGGAGCGCCCGCAGCGATGACCGCGCCCGAGCTTCCGCCTTCCATCAACGTGCCGTACGTGTCGAGCGCGAGGCCGCTGCGGCGTGTGTCCTGGTTGTGACACTTGACGCAACGCTCCTTGAAGATCGGCAGAATGTGGTCCTGGAACGTCACCTTCGGCGCAGGCGTTTCCTCAGGCTTCATTTCCATCGCGGGTGCCGCAGGCGCCGCGGCAGGCGCGGCCGCCGCCATCGTCGTGGGGGCTTCTGGGTCACCAAACGCCACCGCAAGTGCCTTCGCCTGCGCCTTGACCTGTTCAAGCTGCGCGGCAATGGCCGCCGACTGCTGGTCCAGCGTATCCGCCTGCTGCTTGAGCGTGGCCGCTTCAGCAGTCAACGCATCCGCTTTCGTCTTGTATTCATCGAGCTTGGCCTTGACCAACGCGGGGTCAAGTGCAATGAGCTGGCCGATTGCGGCGTCCACAGCCTCGGGCGCTGGCGGGTCGGCTTGGCTGCCCAGCGCGAACGCGCCCAACGCCAAGGCAACTACAAGCCACGCCTGTGGCAGTGCGCTGCGGGATATGTGTGCCCTCACGTCCTTCATTGCTTCGCGGGCTCCGCGGCAGGTGCATCCGCTGGCGGCGCGGACGCCGGTTCGGCGGCGGGCGGCTCCGCGGGCGCCGGTGGCGCCGGGGCCATGGCCGCGGTGAAGGCTTCCATGGCTGCCATGCGCGCCTTCAGATCATTGGCTTGCGTCTCCAACTGGTTCGCCTGTTCCCGCAAGGCCGCAGCCTGCGCCGCGAGCGCGGTCATCTGATCGCGCAGGGCGGTGATGCGCGCGGTCAACGCTTCGGGCCCGAGCTTTGCCAACTCAGCCAGCACCGCGTCCACCGCCGCCGCCGGATCCGCGGGTGCTGCAGCAGGCGCCGCTTCCGCCGGAGGCGCCGCGGGAGCGGCTTCAGCCGGAGGTGCGGCCGGAGCCGCCTCCGCGGGAGGTGCTGCGGGAGCGGCCTCCTGCGCCAGGGCCACCGTCAGTGGTCCAAGCAGGATCGCCAGTGTAAGGACCGCGGGCACGAACATGCCCGCTCTAATACCTCTGTTCATCGACTTACTCCTCCTCATGGTGAATCTAAGTGCACCAGACATTTTCAATTTGCGGGATCACTGTATTCAATGGGATGACAGGCGAGGGCGCCTGTCCCACACGACTATCTCCAACCAGAAAGTACGAACACCTTCTTGATGTTCTTGGCGCGACCAACGAATACAGGAGAGAGAGAAGGAGCGCCCACGGCGTGGCAAGCGCGTGTGGCACAGGCGCCCTCGCCTGTGTCTTCTCTCCTACTCACTCTTACCTCACCTGCAGATACTTGCACGGTCAAACGCCTTCCATGTGGCTTGTCAGTGGTTGAACACAAACTCCTTGGAGTTCAACACGCTCCAGAACGCATCCTCCAACGCAAGCCGCTTGTCGGCGGCCCCTGCGAGATACGGCTCGACCTGGGCTTGTTCTTCCGGCGTGGGCGGACGCGAATACGCAGCCAACCACAATTCGCGAATCGCATCAGCAGGGGGCACTTCAGGCGCAGCCAGTTTCTCCAAACGCCCGCCGGGCGCCTTCAGCGCCGCGGTGACGGTGTCTCCATTGATGAGGTGCAACGCCTGCGCCAGCGTGGGCTCGCTGCGGCGTTCGCACGCGCAGACCGTGGTCCGCGCGGGCCGCCCAAAAAGGCCGAGGAAGTAGTTGCCCGAATTCCCATCCGCGACTTCTGCGGCGCGTGCGCCCAGCGGCAGGCTCGGGAACTTCACCTTGCTCACCGTGACCGTGCTGATCGCATCGAGCAACTGTTCCGCAGGAAGACGCCGCACCAGCGCGTGGGAGAAGTTGCGCTCATCCTTGATCGCCGGATCCCGCGGCTGGGTGGCCATCTGATAGGTGTACGAAGTGCAGATGTCGCGCACCAGTTGGCGCAAATCGTAGCCGCACTCGCGCAACCGCTGCGCCAGCGCGTTCTGCAATTCCGGGTGGCTCGGCGGATTGGTCACGCGCACGTCGTCGGGCGGATCCGTGATCCCCTTGCCGAAGAACTGCGACCACACGCGATTGGAAATGCACTGGGCAAACCATGCGTTATCCGGTGCGGTTATCCAATCCGCCAGCACGGCGCGGCGGTCGCGTCCCGCGAGGTCCGGCGTTGCCCCGCCGAGAAACTTCGGGGCCATCACCTGATTGTTCTTCAGATTGTTCACCTCGCCGGACTGGCGATCGTACGTGATGCGTTCACGCGGATCGGTCGACGCCTTCTGTCCCACCTGCGCGAAGAACGCGGAGAACGAGTAGTAATCGTCCATCGTCCAGCGCTCAAACGGATGGTTGTGGCATTGGGCGCACTTGAGCTGAATGCCCAGGAAGACCTGCGCGACATTCTCAGCCATCTGTTTGGGGTCGGTCTCAGCCACGAAGAAGTTGGTCGCGGGCGACGAGAAGTTTCCGCCCTGCGCGGACAGCAGCTCGCGCACGAGCTGGTCCAGCGGCTTGTTCTGGGTGAAGGACTGGCGCAGCCAATCGTTATACCGGTGCAGTGCCTTCTGATCGATGACGTTCGCCGATGACTGCACGCGCAGCAGATCGGCCCACTTCATCGCCCACAGCTCGGTGAATTCCGGACGCTGCAAGAGCGCGTCCACCAGTTTCTCGCGCTTGTCGGGCGCTTGATCGCTCAGGAAAGCCTGTGTCTCGTCAACGGTTGGAAGGACCCCCAGGACATCGATATACACCCGCCGCACAAACACTTCATCCGCGCAGCGTGAGGCGGGCGGAATCCGCAGCTTCTTCAGTTTGTCGAAGATGAGATTGTCGATGTAGTTCGCGGACGCCGCGTCTTCCGGCCAAGCCATGGTCAGGCCTTGCGGCAGCACCAGCACTTGCGACACCACGGCGAAGGTCCCGAAGCGCGCCATGATGTAGGCTTCACCACGCTCGCCCGCGGTCGCGGTGCCCGTGGCCTGATCGAAGCCTACCGTGAGTTCGTCGCTCGTGCTCGTGACTGCCAGGCTCGTCACGTCGCGATCGGAACCATCGGCGTAGGTGGCGCGCACGACGAAGCGTTGGGCCGCGCCCTGGCCTTCGAGCACGCACGACTTCGGAAGAATCTCCACTCCGGTCAGTTCGGGCGGCGCGGTCGCGTCATCCTTGGCGCCTTCCGCGATCCAGCGCTGAATCGTGGCATATAGCGGGCTGTCATGGGTGAAGCGCGCCCCGCCTTCGTGGTCCACCGCTCCAGTGGCCTTCGTCAGCATCAGGCTTTCGTCCGGGCTTCCGGTGTTCAGGCGGCGCGCCCGGTTGTCGCGCGTGAGGTTGATGTAATCGATGGATGGATCGAACCCAAACAGCGATACCCGGAACCCGTTCTTGCCCTGCGCGCTCCCGTGACACGCACCCGAGTTGCAGCCCGCCTTCATCAGGACCGGTTCGATGTCATTGCGGAAACTCGGCGAAGGGTTGTTCCCCGCATTGGCCACCTTCACCGGCACGGTCACAGACAAATCCCCGTGCGTTATAGTAGCCGTGGTTTCACCATCGGCAATCGGCGTGAACTGGCCCGTCCCGGCGTTCCAAGCCGCGATGCCTTCCGCGGCAAACGTGACCGTCACCTCGGGCGTACGATCGATGGTCACACCGTCGTCCCGGCTGGCCACCGCGGCCACGCGTTGCGTGTCGCGTTGATCGTCGAGCTGGATTGCCGGCGGGTACACCGCCAAGGTGTCGGCCCACGCCGGCATTAGCGCGGACAGCGACAGGACCGCCATACCCACCACTCCGAAACACGTCTTGATTCCGATCCGCATGATTTCTCCGGTTTTTTCGCCCGCAACCGCTCCATCTTGAAAGTACCCAGTTCTCGGATACTGTCTGGGCTTGGCGAAAAGTCCCGAGAGGGACGATAGATAGTAGCCCAGCGATTTATCGCTGGGTCTGGTGGACCCTACCACCATTTCCCCAGCCCCAGAGGGGCGAAAGAGATCCTTCCAGGCTCCATTCCACGTATATGTCAGGCCATGCTTCTCAAGCAATTCCGCCAGCTCTTCCTTGAATGCCGTCATGCGAGGATGCTCCCCTTCTCTGTCGTCCCTGACGGGACTTGTCTTGTGGGTGTCTCCCTGCTACCCAGCGATAAATCGCTGGGCTATTATCTTTCGCCCTTACGGGCTGATATCTCCTGAGACGGAAAATTGGGTGAGTACGTGCGTCTTCCGGTCACTTGGTACAGTTGTGTAACCGGTGAACTCAATACTCTCAAGCTTCACGTATTCGCCGGGAACCGTGTCTTCCGTTTGGGCTCGTCCGGTTTTGGCGCCTCCGGCGCTGGCGCGGGCGCCGCCTCCTGCAACGCCGGAGGAAGCGGTTCGTAGATCGTCAGATTGCCTCCGCCGGACTGGTGCAGCACCTCTTCACCTTCCGTCGCCAGCACGGAGCGCACAAAGATGTTCTGGAACTTCCCCGCGGGCGCGTCTGCCGCCACTTCCAGAGGGAACGTCAACTGCGTCGTGTCGTGCGTAATATCCAAAGGTTGCGACGTCACGCCCTTGGGCAGGCCCAGCAGTTCCGCCTTGTAAGTGCCGGTGTATTCTTGTGCCTGCGTCACATTCACGACAAGCTGCGCCGGTTTGCCCTGTTCCGTCTCCGCTTTGGTGACCTCAAATGTCACCCATGGAGCCTGCACCGTCACGGGAGTGAGCGCGGTACTGACGGTGTAGCCCTCGCTCGAGCCCACAACTGCCATACGCCACGTGCCCACGGCCGCGTTGTTGTTGGCGTTTATCAAGATGTTGGTCTCGGTAGCATCCGGCGCGATTTCGGCCGTGCCCGCACCAACGCCGGACGAGACCCACGGAATGCGCAGCGCGATCTTCCCCTGGAATCCCTCGGCGCGCGTGGCCACAACTTTCAAGTTCATGGAACCGTTCTGGACGACTGGCGCCTTGGGCGCAACGAGATCAATCTTGAATGGAGCCGGTTCCGCCACAGCCAATGCCATCCGGTCCACCGGCCGGGACCAGAACACCGTCTTGTTGTTGCCGATGATCAGGTCGACGTTGTAGTTAATGCCGCCCTGCACGCCGGACCCCTCTTGATTGAGCTTGCCCGTGATTGCAGCGAGGGCGCCCGCGACCGGCGCGTCAGGTGCAGCCTCCAGGACAACGGGGACCGCGCCTTGGCCCGCGGGGAACTCGTCAAAACTCGCGGTCACACCCTGCGGAAGGCCATCGAACGTCAATGTCAGAGGCCCATCGAACTCGGCCCTCGCAGCCGACAACAAAAAGAAACTGCGGTTCCCTTCGGCCACAGTCAGGCAGGCTGCTTCATTTTCGAGAAAACCCAGTTTCAGGCTGGGCTTCACAGGCGAGATTTCCACGCGATAGGCGAACGTGCCGCCGCCACTCCCGAGTTGATCGCGAACACTCAACGTGTGGCTGCCGTCCTCGGCCAGCGTGACCCGCACGTAGCTGTCCAGCCCTGCGCCATCATCGTTTGCCGCGAGCTGGCTCCCGGAAGGGTTGTTGATTACCATCACGCTGTCAAGCGGCGAGCCAAGCTCGCGCGCGTACACACGCACATCGTAGACTTGCCCTGCCTTGCCGTCGAAGCGCCACCAGTCGACATCACCCGCCTCACTCAACACCCCGTCAAACGCGCCCGGCGCAGCACCGGTACTCGCCTGTTCGGGCGCATTGTTGGGCTCCGACTCCATCGCGCCCGGAAGATCGCTCACACGAAACGGCATCGGAGAAGGCGCAACACCCAAATCCGAAGCGGGCTGCAATACGCCCGTTCCCAGAGGCGCAGCCGGTGCGGTAAAAGCTTGTGGCGCAAGGCCGGGATCTCCCAGCCACGTCACATTCACTTGCGACTCCGGTTGACCTCCCAGCGGCGTCATCATGAGCGGGCGCGGAAACTGACCAATGTGTAAGCGATAATTGAATCCGCCGCCTCCGCCGTACGCCGCTTCGCTCACGGCGACCACGTAGCGCCCGGCTTCTTTCCCTTGATACACAAACGCGGCATCTTGCCGGAGCAGCGCCGTGTCGTCCTCGGCGATGACTTCATGTCCCGATGGACTGAACAAACGCAGTTTCGGATCGAAGAGGGCGCCGCCCAGACGCATTGCTTCGACCTCAGCCGTCAAACGCCCGTTCTCCGGAAGTTCGACGGCGTAGTAGTCCACATCCTCGCCGCCGATGCTGCCATTGATCGTGGTTCCCAGTGCAACGGCCGGCGCGCTGGCGAGATCGTTGTTGACGTTCTCATCTTCGGCGAGTTCGGCAAGCGCACCAACACTGAAGAGCTTGAGATTCGACACCCCGCCCGCGGTGCGAATGCGGATGGCATGAGTACCCAGCGGACAATCCGGCGCGATGTTCAACGTACACCGCACCTTCGCGTCATCCTCGGGTTTGATCTCGGCAACCGTGATACCAGGGTCATGGAAAAGGAGTTCTTGCGCGTTCGTGAGGCCTGAACCCGAGAGCACGACTTCCACCGCGCCGCCCCGGGCCGCACCCCGCGGGGATATATCCCCGAGAGAAGGAGGGCCGGCCCACGCGGCAGGCCCGGCCAGGATCAACACGGCCACTGACAGACGCACCACCGAATCGCAAACTGCTTTTGTCATGACTGCCGGTCCCGTTATGCGACGACGTTGTTTATGATCTGTCCATCTCGCACGATGTCGATGGGCCGGTCGCCCGCGCTCATCAATTTCCGTGTGGGGTCAATTCCCAACTGCGAGAAGATCGTCGCGGCGATGTCAGGCGGTCCCACCGGCGAGTCTGTGGGCTCTGAACCGTAAGCGTCCGTCTTGCCGTGGATGACTCCGCCCTTGATGCCGCCGCCCGCCAGCACCACGCTGAACGCTTTGGGCCAGTGGTCGCGGCCACCGTCTTTATTGATCCGCACGGTGCGCCCGAACTCGGTCGTGAGGACAATGAGTGTCTGCTGCAACAGGCCACGCGATTCCAGGTCCGCAATGAGCGTCGAGACGCCCTGGTCCAGCGGCGGCACCCGCCCTTCCATCGCGTTCTTGATCTTCTCGTGATGGTCCCAGCCCCCATCCACTACCGTGACGAAACGGGCGCCTGCCTCCACCAAACGGCGGGAGAGGAGCAGGCGCTGCCCCATCGCGTGCCGGCCGTAGCGGTCGCGCATCTCGTCGGGCTCCGCAGCGATATTGAACGCTTCGCGCGCGGACTGGGAACTGATCATCGCGTAGGCGCGCTGGTAGTAACTGTCCATGGCCTCCAGGGCGTCGCCGCTCTCCATCTGCCGGAAGTGGCTGTCCACCGCCGCCAGGAGTGTTTTGCGTGCCTCCATGCGGGCCGGATCGACTCCCTCAGGCAGGTTCAGGTCGCGCACCTGGAAACTCTTATCCGAAGGCTCCCCACCCACGCTGAATGGGCCGAAGGCCGAACTCAAATACCCGGTGCCCATGAAAGGGTCGCCCGCGGAGGGAACGGCAATATAGGGAGGCAGATCGTTTCTCGGACCGAACTCGTGTGCGACGACCGACCCCAGACTCGGATAGACGATGGCAGGACTTGGGCGGTATCCGGTCAGCATATTGTGCGTGCCGCGCTCGTGGGCCGCCTCACCATGGGTCACCGAACGGAGAACGCAGAGCTTGTCCGAGCATTTCGCCATGTTAGCAAGCAGTCCGCCGAAGACCTCTCCCGTGTTGGTGTCCACGACGCCCAGTTCGCCTCGATATTCCACGGGGGCATAGGGCTTCGGGTCGAAGGTATCCACGTGGCTCATCCCGCCTGCGAGGTAGATGAATATGACCGACTGCGCCTTGGGGTCCGGTCCGGGGGCTTGACTCCCAGCGTCCAGGAACCGGAAATAATCGCCCAGCGTGAGTCCCAGTCCCGATAGGACTCCCACTTTTAGGAATTCGCGACGTTTCAGTGAATGGAAGGAGTGATACTCCCCGCAGCCGGAATGTCCATCAGAGTGTACGTCCACCACGTGCCCAACCTCCCGTTTGCAGAATTTGGTCTAAACACCACCCCTGAACGAGAGCCACAAGACGCCAGCGTTGTGGGCATAACCACGACTAACTCACTGTAACTAAATAATTTACACGATAAGTCAGCGGTTTATCTTGCAGCTTTCCCCAGAGAACGCACCTTCACGTGCACCTTGAATACCGTTTTAGACAAAAAAGTTGCGTCCAAGCGAACAGGTTCACGTGTTCGTGAAGGTAACAATCTGCGGGCACGATTCAGTTCGCACCCTCAGACTTGAATGAGAGACGCAGCGTGAGCGGTCCCAAGTCGCTCATATAGGGAATTTCGACCCACACGGCCTTGGAGGGACAGTAGACATCGAAGTTGTTTCCCCGGAAGACGACAGGAAGGCTCAATTCGAGGGTGGTTTTCAACTTCTCGGAGAGCTTGGCCTTGGCCGAACCCGCCAAGATATTGACCATTTCGGCAATCGCGTCGGACACCGTCTCGTCATCATTGGCAACCTCGGTCCCCAATAAGCGTGAGAGCATCCTGGTGCACGTTTCAGATGGCAGGGCCAAGGCGACAGTGCCTCGCATGATCCCGCTAAAGCCTATCAGGGCCATAACCTCATGCGGTTGCTGTTGGCCCTCGGTTATGGTCAGGCCCGTTCTCGCCACCTTGGCGGCAAGCATGGTCCCGAAGAGGTAGTAGACACTCTCAACGAAGGGATTAACGAACTCGGCTTTCATGACTGCCCTCCCGCAAGAAATCGAGATAGCCGGGGTCCCCCCGCTCCCTCAAAGTGAGAATACCACAAATGCGTCCAGGAATACTCTCTGTGCAGCGCCACGCACTCTCGGGAGGCATTACAATCAGGAGGATTGCTCAGAATCCACAGTCACCCAAACTTGTCCGTAAGGTGTGTCGATGCCGCGCCTCGGGCGGATTGACATTGGGGAATCCGCCTACATATACTTAGTGCTGGAGTCAAGGAAGTACACTTTTGCGCTCTTCGAAGCACTTCGGAGCAAAAGGGATACGGTGACATGGGTCTTTCCCGCCGCGGTGGCGTTTTTTCTAGGGTTGGATTGGCATTGCCGGACACGGGGGTGTTCGCGCTAACGTTAAACCTGCCGGTCGTTTGTATCGCCGAACCGCGCGCTCATCCGTCCTGTTTTGACCTCC
>JADLCA010000407.1 GCA_020847495.1 Candidatus Hydrogenedentota bacterium
ACGCCATCGACGTCTTTAAGAATCAGGCCCAAAACCCACTCGCCGGTTGGTACCCGGGCAATGCGATATCTGCCTTCGGCGTCCGTCAAGGAGTTTTGTCCCGAGGCATCGAGCCACGCTCCCACAATGGCGCCTGCCTGGGGTTCCCCTCCCGATGTGACGACACCTTCAATTGCCCCGCCCTGCGTCAGTACGATTTCAACGTGCTCTGTTGCAGCGGCACTTGGTTTCATACCTGTCCATCCGGGGGCGTAATCAGGATGGTCGGCAAAGACTGTATAGACCTCCGGGTTTACGTGAGTCGCACGGAACCTCCCGTCCGTGCCTGTGTGCGTGACGGCTGGTCTGCTCAGTACGTCATCTTGGGTAGGCTGCTCTGCGATATGGATGGCCGCGCCGGCAACCGGCGCGCCTGACTGATTCCGCACAATGCCTTCAACGACGGCTCCCTCGTCCACAGGTTTTTCCGCATGTGTGGACGCCTGCGCGGAACCGAGTGCCGTCCCCAAGGCACTGGCGAGTTGTCCAGTATCAACAGAAGAATTCGTCGAGGGGACGGTGGCGGACATTTGTTCTTGTTTGACAGCCCCAGAATCTACTCTTCCGGAGTTCGACGGCTCAGTGGGTCGATTCATCGCGAACCAGACTGAGAGTGTGGCGATAAGAACAGCAACCGCACCAATTAAGGCTTTCTTCATGACCAATCCTCCCCCGATAATGCTTGGCGTCGTTGCGGACGCCGCGGTTTTTCCCGCGGTTCCTGCCAAGGCCAAGCGTCCGAGTTCTGTCGCCAATCCTGCGGGAGCGGCTTCGACGAGGCGGCACCCAAGCACTGCCACGAGTGCGGTTTCAGCGATGGCCGCGCCGCGTGTGGCGAGATGCTTCCGGATTTGCTCAATACCTTTGTTGATGCGATTGATTACCGTTCCCCGGGAAACACCGAGTTCAGCCGCAAGGGCTTGGTGGGTGCGGCGTTCAAGAAAATGGGCAGCAATGACGACGCGTTGCTCCTCCGGTAGAGCGTCAATCGCCTCATCTACGAAAGCCCGAATCTCCTGCCACGAGAGGTCCTCGGGAGAAGTGGTGAACTCTGCGGTGTCTGCGTATCGCTCTTCGCGCGACCGGCGTCTGGAATCTGATCGGTGCACATCCAAGGCCCGGCGGGTCGCCACCCTGTGCAACCATCCGCTCAGCGATATACTGACGACTGCCGGACGTTCGGCCAGGCGCATGAAGCATTCCTGTGCCACGTCTTCGGCCTTGGAGGCATCCCCCAGTACCCTCAGGCACGCCGCATAGACCAATCCGGAATATCGGATGGCAATCTCGTTGAAAGCTACCGCGTCCCGGCGCGTCCACCAACGTTGGAGCAATTCGATGTCCGATTCCACAAGACCCCTCCAAAGTCGCAATTGAGCACTTCTACTATACAGTCGCCGCGGCGGGAAAAGATGTGCAAGCCTGGTCAGACCTTCAAGAGCGGGTCCATGGGACCTCGGTTGGTAATGAAACCTGCTCCGAGGTAATCCCAGTCTCCTTCTGGCGTGAGTTTTGCGCAGGTATCGTCATGGGAAGGTCTATCTTAAGGAGGCCCCGCGCACTTGACAGTGCTCAATGCGGAGAACATACTGTTTGACGACAGTGGCGGTAGTTAGGCCCTGAGGGGTATCTGGTTTCGTTGCGTTCGCACGGGGGCACGGGCATGACTCAAAGGAGGTCTGCCATGTCTACACGCCGACTCGCTCTGGGATTCGCCGCCATGCTTGCTGCCTGCCTTCTCACCGGCTGCCCCAAGACGACGTACTGGAGTCACGACGCCGTGCCCATCCCCGACAACAACATCGACGACTGGGCCGTCTCCACGATCGAGGTGTCCCGCTCGTTTACAATCACCGATCTGAACGTCACCGTGAATGTGACTCACCCCGATATCACGGACTGCGATGCCTGGCTGGTGTCCCCGGAAGGTGAAATTGTGCCACTCATCTTCTTACTGTCTGGCGCCGATCTGGTGGATACCACATTCAATGACGAGGCCTCCGCCACGATTGACTCCGGCACCTCCCCGTACACGGGACACTGGCTGGTGGATTCGTTCTATGTCAACGCGGGCATGTTCATGGTGGACGGAGAAGACGCCCAGGGCACTTGGACCTTGAACTTCCGCGATCAGCAGGCCGAGAATGTGGGCGAAATCACGAGCTGGGGATTGCGATTCAACAGCGCAAACTAGGATTCTGTCGATAGAACATCGCGACACGGTTGGTGCGGCTCCTGCGCATTATCCCGGAGAAAGACGGTGGAATCCATCATACTTGGGGCACTGTTCAAATGGCTCATCGCCATCGCAGCCACGGCGATTCTTGCCATGCTGTGGCGTCTCATACGCCACCTGGACGAACACATCAAGAGCTTGCCACTTCCGCGGTATGAATCGTCGTCACGCCTCGGTACGTACGTTTACTCCGCAGAGTCGATTGAACACGAGGAGGCCGAGATTAGCGGCGATGCTTGGGACCCCTTGGGCCCCGAATTACTGAGAATGACGTCATCTGGCATACGCCTGTGCCTGCTGATGGTCTATTTCTTCGTGATCGAGAAGCTCCTATGAGCTACTACTTTGACTGTCCCAAATGCAGGAGCAACAAAGAGTTCGCTGTGGTGCAAACGGATGAAGGAGAGCTGGGATGTCTGCTCTTCTTGCTCGGCGGAATACTCCCTTGGTTGTTGTATGAGGATTCCACGAAGAATCGTGTTCAATGCACGAATTGCGGTCATATCTTCCGCCAACCTCCGCTTCCTCGGGCGCCAATAGCCAACTACGCCATCGCGATCATCATTCTGATCGTCCTAACGATTGGCTCCCTGCTGCTGATGGCCGCCGTGCCTGAATTAACGTCCTGGATTCCGAATCACGCTGGAGTGGAGGCGCTGGAGGACTTCGTTGCCAAGCATCCAGAGGCCGTAGTGGCGAGCGTAGTTCCTCTTCTTGTGGTACTCGTTATCAGTGCTATCATCGTGTCAATAGTGGCGAACCGCCGCTACCGACTCGAGTTGCGCGGATACTTTGAGATGGAGCCGAAACCGTACTCTGAGATCAAGTAGCAATCGGGACGCGACTCGCCTTGTGACCTGCTCTGGGCAAACCACAGCGCCTGACTGGTGAATCACCCTGCTCGCTTTCGGCTCCATCATGTGAGAGTTCGTTCTTCATCGTTGCGGCGGATCCTCACCGCTACCCACGTCTCGACATAAATACTTGCAATTATGGAAGTTAGTGCTTTTCGGCGTTCCTCTTAGTGTGATTTTGCTTGACTTACAGACAAGTTTGTGATACAAACAACATAGTGGAAGAGGAACAACGAGGAGACGTGCAATGAAGTCCACGGAGCCTGGAACGATGAACTCCACCGAAATCGACGACCTGCGGGCACCCAGCCACTGGAGTCGCGTCTACGCGCAGAATCGCAGTCTGCCCGTGCTGGTCTATCTTGCGGCGAATGGTGGGTTCTTCGCCTTGCTCTTTGGGCTCGCCGCGGGAGGGGGCATGGCCGCCAAGGCCGGGCACCCTGCCCTCGCTGTGCTCGCTTCCATCGGTTTCTTCGTGGCGTACGGCGCGATGATGCTGCTTGTCTTCAGCAAGCGCGGACACCGCTGGATTGACGAGCAGTACCAGCGGCTGTACACGTGTGAGGGGTCGGTGAAGATCGAATCGAAGCGGCGCCAACGCTATCAGTGGCTCGGCTACGCGGTCGGCGCGTTTTTTGGTACCTGCATCACGGCTGAGGTACTTTTGGGTCTTCACGGCTATTTGCCTTTATCGCTCATGCAGCCCGTCTCGGCCCTGTATTGCGTTCCTTTCATGGTCTTCATGTGGTGGTGGCAACGTCCAGCCTCAACGTGGGTCATGCTGCTAGGGCCAGCGCTGTATGCGGCGCACGCGCTGCTCCTGGTCAGCGGCCTGCCCATTCCCCAGGACAACATGTGGGCGGGAATTCACATGATGGGCGCAATCTGCGGCTACGGAATGCTCGCGGCCCTGCTTTCCCATGCGTACAGCCGCTACGCGTTGCGCCGGTTGCAGCACGCCGCCCACGGCAACGCTCGCAACGGCCAAGGGTGAATGGCAGCCATGAATGAACTGGACAAGACGCTGCACGAACCTGCCCGGCTCCGGATTGCGATGATTCTGTCGGGGGTGGACGTGGTGGACTTCAATTTCCTGCTGACCGCCTTGGGACTGACACGCGGGAATCTCTCGTCCCACATGGACCGCCTCGAGAAAGCGGGCTACGTCGCTATCGACAAGGGGTACAACGGGAAGATTCCGCGGACTATGTATCGTCTGACCGATGAGGGGCGCGGGGCGTTGGAGTTGTATTGGGCCGCGATTGACAGCATTCGTTCCATCCCCGGCAACTCAATTCAGGATTTGAGGGCGGATCCCGCGCCGGATCGCTAGTTGCGGAATGAATGCCTGGGGATATGCCCCTCTTCCGCGGGGAGGCGAGAATGGGGAGCGGTGCGTTGACCAATTTCGGGCTTCGGTCGTCTTATTGAGTGTCATGTAATTGGGGGGAATGGAATGGACGACAAGGAAGCCATAGAAAAGACTCTCGGCGGTTCCGTGGAAGCCTTCGGCCACTTGGTGTCCCGATACGAGTCAAAGGTTTACGCCGTTGCTCTGGCAAGGGTATTCGACCACCAGGATGCCCAGGACCTCAGCCAAGAGGCATTCCTTCGCGCCTATATGAGGTTGCCCATGTTGAAGAATCACGATGCTTTCGCGCCTTGGCTCTTCATGATTCTGAGGCGGCTTTGTGTGGACTTCTTGAGAGGCAGATGGCGCAAGGAACGAATGCAGGAGACGGCCCTTCAGCTCGCTCAAGGGGCCGATTCTCCTGCAGACCCCCGGCAGCGGATAGACGAAATGGAAGTCGCCCAAACCCTGTGGGCCCGTGTGGCGCAGTTGGATGACCGAAGCCGCGAAGTTCTGAGCCTCCACTACGTGCAAGACATGAAAGTCAGAGAGATTGCCGAGCTTACGGGACTGAGAGAAGGTGCCGTGAAGATGCGTATCCGAAGGGCGCGCAGCATATTGGGAGATCGGATAGGCGATTTGAAGGGTGCCTGGGGCATCGCGCCGCTGCCAACATTCGCGGGAGGGATCACAAAAGCACTGACTGCGGTTGGTCCTCTCAAGGGTGGCATCGCGGCGACCTCGTTTCTGGGCGGTTTCCTTGCCATCATGGGTTCGCTGTGGTGGTCCGCCACAGGCGACCTGAACCGCTGGCAAAATCACGCGCCCGCGGGGATGGTGAAAGAGGGTAAGCGTGCCATCGTTCGCGGTGTCCTATATTTCGCCGCGGTCATGCTCCTGGCGCCGCTCATCGCTTTCGCGGTTGCCCTCGCGCTGCCGCTGGCCCACTCTCCGGCTGCGACCGTGCCTGACTGGGTACGTCACGGAGCCTTTGCAGTGTATTGTGCCGTCTTGATTACTTTGTTCGGGGCCGTCGTGAAGAGGGAAACCGACCTTCTCTCTCCCCGCGAGCGGTTGAAGCAGTTTGTCAACATCGCTGCCGTGATTGCGATGTTCGCCACAACGGCCTGGCTTCCGGCTTTCGGCCTTGGCGCCATGGGGTTGGTCCTGGCACTCCAGTACTTCTTCATCAACAAATCCGACGTTGCACTGGGTGTGGTCCCGCCTGGGATCTGGGTAGGCCCTGTGCTCAAATACGGCGCCGCTCCTGAAGTCAAGAACAGCCCGATCTCCAAACGGCAGCTCAGGAGCTGGCTCACGATCTTGCACGAATATGGCTTGGTGGCTCCGCCGCTCGTGAATGAAACCGGGGGCTTCAGGGTCCGGCTTCGTGTCAGGGGCTCCCTGTTCGAGAAGATGGCATACGGACCCGCCAACTCGTCTCTTGCGGTCGACACGCAAGGAGTGGCCAATTGCACCATCACTCCGCGCGACTATGTTGCACTCGCCAAGCATCTGGACATCGAGGTACTTCCTGGCCGTCAGGAGCTTGCCAAGAGTCTCGGACCTGCATTCACGAACGCACTCACAGCATACGCCGCAGGCGGTGGCAAAGTGGCGGTTGCGGACTCCCTGGGGCTGGGCCAGTGCCCAATAGATCCGGCAAGGTCGTACCGGTTCATGCTACTGAGATACGTGCTGCCAGTCGTGGGTATTGTCCTCATCGCGGTTTCGCTATTCCGATTGGTGACTTGAGTTTGCGTGGTCAGGTGTCTGCGAAGGAATGCTCCACGTGTTACTATGGATGCATCCGCATAGTATCTGCGAGCGGCCCCACGGTTCCGCTTGGCGCTCCACAAGACCGAATGAGGGGGAAGAACATGCGAATCCTAATTTTCTACGTTGCTCTAACGGCATGCATTGTACTGGCCGTTACGTGTTGGGTGCTCTCCATCAGACTGCAGAACGCGCGCTCGCAGGTCCATGTCCTGACATCAGTAAACGCCGATCTTCGGTCGAAACTGGAGCACACCGCCGCGTTGAATGACGACTCGGAGACAGAGAAGCTCCGGACTGAATTGGCGGAGGTCACAACTAAACTCGCTGATGCGGAACACGAACTGGAACAGCGCCAGGCGGATTTGTCCGCATCACAGGCGGCCGATGCCGACGCCAGCTCCGAATCGACCGACGCAGAGAAGAGTTTCGAGCCGCCCTTCGTGAAGATGTTCAAAGACGATGAGACGATCGTGGCCAGCGCGGGCATGCAGGTGAACATGCAGTACGCGATGCTGCTGGCCGACCTGAAACTGCCGGCGGACGCCGAGGAAGAGGTGCGGGGTATCTTGACCGAGTTCTTGGCGGACCAGATTCGCTTTGCGGTGAAGGCCGCGAAGGACGGCACGCTTAACAGCGGCCCACCCGAAGGCGCCAGGGACGAACAAATGGAGAAGCTCCGCGGCGAGTTGAGCAAGGTGTTGAATGCGGAAGAAATGGCGGTGTGGGAAGATTATGAGGCGAACAAAGAAAGCTTCATGCTTCAGCAGAGCTACGACATGCAGTTGGCCACTTTTGCGCCCTCGATTTCGCAGGAAACCCGCAACATCGTGAAACAGGTGTTGGCCGAAGAGGTCCTCGCGGCGTACAAGGAACCTGCCGCGGATGGCGGCACGGGGATAGAGTCCATTGTGGGCAAACAGACAGCCGCATTCGAGCAATCCCTGGAACGGCTGTCCACGCAATTGACTGAAGAGGAATACGTGCAGGTCGAACGCTTCATCCAACAGCAGATCCAGCAGACGCGCACATCGCAGGAGATGATGCGTTCCATGTGGGGACAGCAAACCGAGGACAAGAAACCCGAATAAGGCGCGTTGAATCATCCCGGCGGAATCCGTATACTCCCGCCATCATGAAAAACACACAAGCCCATTTATTGCAGCATGTGCGCGCCATCGACAACCGCTTGGTCGCGGCCGTGGAAGTCATTGCCGTCGCCGGCGCCATCATGCTGGCCGCGATGATCAAGGTGCCGTTGCCTTGGACGCCCATCCCGGTGACCCTGCAGACGCTGCCCGTTCTGGCCGCCGCCTATGTGGTTGGCCGCGACCGCGCCATGGCGGGAATTTTGCTCTACCTCGTGCTCGGCATTGCGGGGGCTCCCCTCTTCGCGGTGTCACTCGGCGCAACGGCGGGATTCTTGCTCGCATTTGCCCTCGTGCCCTATGTGACCACCGCTTTCCGCCGCCCCGCGGTGGGCATACTCGTCGCCACCGGAGTCATCTACGCAATGGGAACCGCATGGCTATGCCTGTGGGCGGGAGTCGGGCTCTGGGCCGGCCTGACGATGGCCGTGTTCCCCTTCATTCCAGCCGACGCCGCGAAAGCGGGCTTGGCCTACCTCGTCGCGCGCCGGGCAACCGGCCGCTAGGGTCATTTCTCTTGAAGATGCAGGCGGGGACGCCTGCGCCACGCACTCCACGCTGCACGGTGCGTCTTTGCCTCGTGCCTCTTAGCAGCCGGACCTAATCGAGTTGGATCGTGCGCCCTTCCCGTGCGGAATCGTAGGCGGCTTCGATCACTTGCATGTATTTCATACCATCCGCGAAATTGGGATGGTACTCCTTACCCTCGCGGATCGCGTCAATGAAATCGCGTTCGATGCGCCAATTCTCCGCGTCGTACTCGTTATCCGTGTCGAGCGTGGCGCTGCCCATGGCTTGTCCCGGCGCCGCGCCATAGAGGACGTCCTCCTTGACCTCGTACTGCAGGGTCCATTTGCTTCCGTAGATCTCAATCTGGTCGTGACCATGATGTACGGCGGCGCTGATCACGTACTGCACCGGTGTGCCATTCTCGAGCACGGTGTTCAATAGAATCTGGTCCGGAATTCTCACCTGCACCCGCTCCCCGGCCGTATCGACTCGGTCCGGCACAAACGTCTGCATCATGGCGCTGACGGTGCGGGTCCAGCCGAACCAGCGATGGATGAGTTCTACATACATGCCCAAGGTGAGCATGTTCAGCCCTGAGAGCCGGTGGTCCTTGCGCCACGTCATCGGCGTCGTGGGATCGACGAAAACATTCGACATGCTCTGCACGCGCACCAAGCGCAGTTCTCCCAGCCGCCCGCTCTTCAGGTACCGCTCCATGGTCGAATCTTTGGTCAAACCGAATGGCACGGGACACACCATCGCCACCCTGCCGGACGCACGGGCGGCCTCGTACATTTCGCGTGCCTCAGCGTAGTTCATGGCCATGCGCGCCTGACAGAACACATGCTTCCCGGCCGCGAGCGCCGCGACAGAGATTGGCCGGTGCATGTACGGCCACGTGCCGATGAGGACCGCGTCGATATCGTCCTGCGCAACGAGATCTTCCCATCGATCGCACACGATGGGGACATTAAACTCGTGTGCCGCCCGCTGACTGCTGTCGCGCGTGCTGTTGCACACCGCGGCGATCTCGACACCAGGAATGCGGCGCAAGCCTGGAATGTGCCGTTCCCGGCAGATGCCGCCCAACCCAACGATTCCTATGCGCAATGTCTGCATGAAGCGTCCCTCTCAGCGCACAGCAACGCGCCGTTGCGCAACATTACTGCATCTTCTCCTTGGCCAGCAAGAATTGCTGGAGTTGTTCCAGGTTATCGGCGTTGATGAGATCAACGCCGGAATTGTACAGAGCCTCCCACAAATCTTCGCGCGGCGGTATTCCCCAGAACCGCACAATGCACCCCGCGGCATGCGCGGTGCTCACGATATGCTCCAGCCGCTGCTTCACATCCTCCGGCATGGGTCCCGAACCGAACCAATTGAAATTGCCCTTCCAAACATCGCTGATCAGGGGTGTCAGATGTGGATTCAAGGGGAACTGCAGGTCCGTCAGTCGTCCATCAATGCCCACGAAACGCGTGGCCTCCGCGGCCACAATCTCACGCGGCGAATTTCCGGAGAGGATAAGGGTAACGGCCTTCTCCTCCGTGGCCTTCGGCGAGAAAGTGGTCAGCATGTCTTTGTAGCGTTCAAGAATCGGTTTCAGCTCAGCGTAGGTTTCCACGCCTTCCGATTTGAAGTCGATCAGTAGTAGAAAGCGCGGCCCATTTGGGTACACGCTTCCCCTATTCGCCGCGGTACGCTCCCGCAGTGGTTCCAAGTACAGGGCCTGTAGCGTGCGTTCGGGCCGGACATCCTTCAAATCATGCGCCACGAGAAGCTGTCCATCTACGAGATAAATGTCGGCCTCCACGCTGCAGAATCCATGGTCGAGCGCATCGAGCAGGGGGCGGTCATGCACGTAATCATTGTGGGCATGGGCGCGGAGCAACGGCACAGGCGGTGCTTGCGCCCAAGTCAGCGGCGCCGTCACGCATAGGGCGGCAAATGCCATACCAGCCATTAACGCACGCCACGGCCGAATGGAGTGATAGACGATATGGTGATCCACGGTCCCTCCTGACGCGGCATAGATGGCCATAGAACAGCAACACGATGAACATAGCCTATGCATGAGTGAATGGGCGATCAAGTCTTCGCCGCGACACGAGAACGAACCGATTGCGGCTTTCCGGCATGCACGATACTATTAAGGAGTCGCGCGACTAGAAGCGCAGTTCTCGAACGGGCAGAGTGGGCGAAGGTGTCCGTCAGCCATATGTGACTGCGGAGGAAATCAAAGACTACGATGGAAGAGCTTGATCCCCGCGAAGCCGGCATCACACCGGAGTTGTATCTCCAGTGGAGGTCACCCCGGCGAGGCCGGCACAACCCTGACCAAATGAACAATCCCGTCTGGGAATGGCTCGTCCGGTCGCGCCTGTCGGCTTACGCAGCCGGTCAAATGCTACAAGGCCCGTCGTCTTGTGAAGCCGGGCCGGGGTGGTGTTGCGATCGATTCGGTCAGAGCAGCACCCGGCTCCCGGACGAACGCGTGATTCTCATCGCGGGCGAGCACGAGGACTTCTACGATCCGGACTTCTACATTTACAACGACGTGATCGTCGTACATCCGAATGGCGCCATTGACATCTACGGATATCCCACGGAGGACTTTCCACCTACGGACTTCCATTCCGCCACATTGGTTGACAACCAAATCGTCCTGATTGGCAACTTGGGCTATTCGGAGCAACGGGTCCACGGAATGACCCAGGTTCTCTTGCTTGACACCCACAGCTTCCGAATTACCGCAATCTGTCCCGTCGGCAGCCCGCCTGGGTGGATTCACAGTCATCTCGCAATACTCTCGATGGATCGCCAATCCATCACCATCGAGAAAGGAAAACTCGACCGCGGCACGGGAGAGTCCCTCTCGGAGAATATCGACGAATGGGTGTTGCACCTTGCTGATTGGCGCTGGGAGCGCATCACCCGGCGCCAGTGGCCACGCTGGGAAGTCGTGCGCAGGGATCGCCAACCGATTCATCTCTTCCAAATGCAGCAGGCGCTATGGTTCCGTGAGGCCAGCGTGAAACGGGCAATGATGGTGGAGCTCGATTTCCTCGGCGAATTCGGTAGGATGCCCGCTCTTCACTTGGTCTCGGAACTCCATCGCCCCGCTCTGCCGCACGAAGTCCTGCCCCAGGTCGAGGGAGAATTCAGGGCATTTCGAATCCTCCTCGACGGCGTTGTCGTGCGCTACGTGGAGGACATCTTTTCGGTCCAGGTCACGGTCGAGGGGGAGCTGCCGCCTCACACACTGGAGGCGCTTCAGGCGGACCTGGTGCAGAAGATGTCCATGCTTGAGAACACCTCGTGCGAGTTGCTGCCGATCTAGGGCACACCTTTCCTCGAAACCCTTGGACAGCCGCGGGGCACAGATGAGGACGAATTAACGCGTCTCCGTTGGCTTGAAGAAAAGCTCCGTGAATGCTACCGTTTGCGCCGTGCAAGCTGACCACGTGATTCAGGGGCGTGTTACGCCCGCTGAGAACAGAAAGGGATGAACGATGAAGATGAAGCTGTTGTTTTTAGCGATGATTACCGTCTGCGCGGCAAGCGTCGCGGTGTTGCCGAATCATCTCGCGGCCGCGCAGAAGGATAAGCCTGCCGGCCTTGCGACGCCAGACATCGATCTGGCTTCGGCCACGCGCGTGCTCGATGCCGCTCAGAAGAAGGCCGAGGAGATCAACTGCAAGATGGACATCGCCGTGGTGGACGCAGGCGGGAATCTGAAGGCCTTTGCGCGCATGGATGGCGCCTGGCTCGGCAGTATCGATATCGCGATCAAGAAGGCGAAGACCTCGCGCTTCTTCGATATGCCCACCGGCGCGATCGGCGAACTGAGCCAACCGGGCGGTCCTCTGTACAACATCGAGGTTTCCAACGGCGGGCTCATTACCTTTCCCGGCGGTGTGCCCCTGAAGAACGCGGCGGGTGATGTCATCGGCGCGATCGGCGTTTCCGGTTCGACAGTCGAGAACGATCACGCGTGCGCAACGGCGGGTGCAGAAGCACTGTAGTCAAATAAGGTGAAGTAACCATGAAACACACGGTCTGTCTGATCCCCGGCGATGGCATTGGGCCCGAAGTGGCGCACGCGGCGCAGCGCGTCATCGATGCGTCCGGCGTGGACATCGAGTGGATACCCCTGCCCGCCGGGGCGGCAGCCGTGGAAACCCACGGCGAAGTCTTGCCCGAAGAGACCGTGCGCGCCATCGAAGCGCACCGGGTCGCGCTGAAAGGCCCGGTGACCACGCCTATTGGCGGCGGATTCACCAGCGTCAACGTGGGCCTGCGGAAGCGGCTGAATCTGTATGCCGCCGTGCGTCCCGTGCGCTCCATGCCCGGCGTGAAGACCCGTTTCGAAGACGTCGACCTCGTCGTCGTGCGCGAAAACACCGAAGGGCTTTACTCCGGACTCGAGAACGAGATCACCGCGGGTGTCGTCCAAAGCCTCAAGATCGCCACGCGCACGGCCTGTGAGCGCATCGCGCGATATGCCTTCAAGTACGCGCAGGAACGGGGCAGAAAACGGGTCACCGTTTTCCACAAGGCGAACATCCTCAAGAAGTCCGACGGGCTCTTTCTTACCTGTGCCAGAGAGGTCCGCGAAACCATTGCGCCGGATATCGAATACGAGGAACTCATCATCGACAACGGATGCATGCAGTTGGTGCGGGATCCGACGCGATTCGACATCGTACTCATGGAAAACCTGTACGGCGACATCGTGAGCGATTTGTGCGCGGGACTTGTCGGGGGCCTGGGCGTTGTGCCGGGCGCCAATATCGGTGATGGGTGCGCGGTATTCGAGGCGGTGCATGGGAGCGCGCCGGATATTGCGGGCAAGAATCTCGCCAACCCGCTGGCGTTGATCATGAGCGGCGTAATGATGCTCAATCATCTTCGTGAACGTGAAGCAGCGTCGCGCATTCGCGAGGCCTACGACACTGTGCTGCGCGAGGCGAACCCAAAGGAAATCACGCGCGACATCGGGGGCGAGGGCGGCACGGAGGACTTTGCGGGTGCAATCATTCGCCGGCTGTAGAATCGCTGGGATGGCGGCCGTCTATATCGGATCGCCGAAGAGTTGTTTGCCTCGTATGACGCAGTCCGGACCGTGGCAACTCGCGCTGTCCGTCATGACCCATGCTTTCCCGTTGTGCGAATATCCGAGTTCCATGCCGCTGTATTGGTCGAGTCCGTTGGAATTGCGATACTTGAGATAGATCTCGACCTTGCCCGTCGCCGAGCCGAAGAGGACGTACTCGTGAGCCGTGGTCACTCGGGTCACCACGTTCGCTTCCGGGAAGGTCATGAAGTTGTCCGTATACGACTTGACTTCGTTCTTTGAGACACTTTCAAGACTGCGCCGCAGCCGCACATTTTCCGCCCCGCTGTAAGCCCACATGCCGGTCACAATCGCCAGCAGAGCAACAAGCAGACCCTGCCGGGAGCGAAGCCTGAACGATTTCATGTGCACTCTCCCTCTCATTCCACGTGGCCGCGTCCGCAAATACAAGAGCACTGAGGGGGCAAAACCTCCCTGCGTATCCTGTATTCTTCAGGCACAGATTCGTAAGTCAGAGGATTTCAAGTTGCCGTGCCCGGCGCCGATTCATGGCGTCCCGGCCTGCGGCATCAAAGAGCGGTATTCCGGGCTGGCTTCGACGAGAGAATGCAGGGAAACGCGTGTCCCGGGAGAAGGCAGCGGAATGGTAACGTACGACTCGGTCTTGATGTATCGCCCTACTTTCTCCAGTTTGAAGGGCACCTGACCGGCCCCCAGGATGTTCATGGACGGGCTATCCAACGGATCATCGAAGCGGAACTCGGCCGCCTGCGGAAATCCCGCGTTGTCCACCTCCAGAACCTGAACAGTCATGCCGGCCAATCTCACCTTCTCGCCGGGCCCCATCGGATTCGCCGGCCCGCGAAACACGCTTGTGCCCGGGTTACCGATGAGACTGCGCTCGGCGCGCAGCACAAGAGTGTGGGCATCCAATACCTCCACGGTGACGTCGCGTTTGCCGCTGGAAAGCACGCGCAGGTGCCCGGGGTAAGGAATCTGGAGCGAGGCGCGAATCAGGGAGAAATGCCAGGGCATGAAGTCAGACGGGGCCTGAAGCACGATTACGGTGCGTTCTCGCACATCCGGATCCTGAGGGATGGACGCGTACGCGCGTTCCATCTTTTTTGCCGCGATGCCGAGCATCATGCTCGAACCCGGCAGGGCGACGGGCGCGCCGATCAGGTGGAACGCCACCCACAGCAAAGCGAGCGCGCCCCCGATCGCGCGCCACGCGCGGGATGACGGCATCCATTCCGCGCCTTTTGTTGAAAAGAGCAGCGCGGCTATAATCGCGACAAGCGCGCCTCCGATTATGGCCGCCTGTGCCCAGAAGGAGAGCGCCGGTATCCCAATCGATATGGCCAGGATTGCGCATACGGTCAGGCACGCGAAAAAACCTATCCACTGACGCGGCGTGGCCCAGGCCGAAAGATACCGCGCAACCAGCGGGGCAAAGCCTATCCCCGCGATCAGCACCACCCTCGGCTGAGGAACCACCGCGGCCACGGGGAACAGGGCGAGCACAAGACCCAGCAGCCAGAACCGGGAAGCAGCGTCGTGCTTGAGCATCGGGCGTAGTATCCAGACCACTCCACCCAGCAGCACGCAAAACAGTGCCACGATCAGAGGAAGCTGGGTGGAATCAAAGCGGTTCAGAAGTGGGGCGGGCCACATGAATGCGAGGTTCGTCAAGAGTATCGGAATGTGGGTCGCCAGCGCGCGCGCAAATCCCACCGGATCGCCGCCGGGGTCCGTGTACCAACTCGAGCCGGAGGACCCGTAACCGGAGTGCCGGTAGTACGCGTACCACACGACGAAGACCACTGCATACGGAGCGAGCGTGGCAGCACGCCTCCGGTACGCGGACCTGTCCATGAACAGGGCGTAGGCAAACAGATAGCCGCCCGCGGCAACGACTGCTTCCGCGCACAGGAATCCGAACGCCAGTACCATTGGCCCCAACACCGCGCCAGGTTTCCAGCCTTGCCGCCTCCATGCATCGTGGGCGATCAGCACCAGCATCACACACCCCGCGGCCATCAGCATATTGCGATTCGAGATCCATCCCACTGCCTGGCCACTATTCTCATCGATGGTGAACACCAAGGCCGCGAAGACGGCCACCCAGGGTGGTTCCAGGAAGCGGCTGTAGAGCGCGACCGCAAGCGCGCAGATCAGCGCGTACAACAGCATGTTCTCGGCGTGCATCGGCTTCGCGTTGTCTCCCCAGATGCGAAAGTCCGCATAGTGACTGAGGGAGGCGAGCGGTCTCCAGAATGCGAGGCGGGCGTGGGGGACCGTCCACCAGGGGAACACGCCCCGATCCATCAGGGCGCGGTTGGCTTCTTCACTTCCATCGGAGAAAACGAACGTGGCGAGGGTGGGACGCGCGTACTCGGGGATCTCCGTGAACCCCGAAAACACGGCGCGCATGAAGTGATCGTCGGTTGCGAAGCCGCTGTTCAACGAGCGCATCGTGAGCAGGCAAGCCACGCTCGCCATCAGTACGGCGCTGCCAAACAGCAGGGGACGTCTTCTCACGATTCCCTCCAAGGGTGGCCCTGATGCCTCGCGCCACGCGACCGGAATGCAGAAGCGGCCCAGGATTGCCCGGGCCGCTTCTCGAATACCCTCGTGCTCCGTCTTCGTTACTTCGCGGGGGAGATCGCGTCCTTCGCGGCCTTCGCGATGCGGAACTTCAGCACGCGCTTCGCCGGAATCTTGATGGTCGCGCCGGTCATCGGGTTGCGGCCGGTGCGGGCTTTGCGCTGCACAACCACCAGCTTGCCCAGTCCCGGAAACGTGAAACCAGCCTTTGCTTCCTTGTACGCAAGCGCGGTCAACTCGGCAAGGACGTTACCCACGTCTTTCTTGCTGAGACCAGTCTTGTCCGCCAACGCCCCCACGATCTGCGCCTTCGTCATTGCTTTCTTTGCTGCCATGGTAAGCCTCCTCGCTTGGTCTATCCCAGAGCTTCGCCTCACTGTTCCTCCGCACCTCAGGCCGCGCAAGAGGCGCGCCTGCTCGTATTCATGTGTCCTAGGTGGCTGGGACTCCCCACCCGGCTTGTGCTTTGTTTACAAACTAAAGAGGCTTTTGTCAAGCCCTATTTTTGGGCCTGAAATGAAACGCGTCTCAGGAAAGCCCCGGTTTTACAGCCCTGCGGACCCGAAGCCCCAAGCAACTCTCCAAAAATCCCCGCAAATCAACGTTTTGAGCTATCTTAGCCTCATCTTGCGCGAGTGTCCCCCTGCCGCTATAGTGAGTGCTCGGGACGACATCTCGCGCTTGTTCTGGTGGTCATGAAACGTGATGAGGAGGGTCTTTCGTTGTGTTGATGGCCGCATTCGGAGGCGTCAGAGGCAATCTTCCCGCGCTTGACGCGGTGCTTGCCGCCATCGATCACGCCGGAATTCATACCGTCGCGAATGCCGGAGACAGCGTCCTCGGCTATCCCTGGCCCAACGAGGTGCTTGTCAGGCTCCAGTCCCGCCGCATGCACAGCGTTCAAGGCGAAATGGACCGGCTCGTCGTGCGCGCCCGCCGCAAGGCGGACAGCCTTCGCGAGCGCATCGATCCTGCCCTCATGGACGCCGCTGCCTGGACGCACCGCGTCACACAGAGCAGCAATCTCGAATTCCTCGGCACAATGCCCCGGCGCATCGTCTATTCCGTGGAGGGATTGTCCGTGTGTCTTTGCCATGGCACCCCGTGCAGTCAATCCGAGCGCTTGAGCCCCGGCGATGATGATATCCGCTTTCGCCGGCAGCGCGAGTACGCCAACGTCCATGTCGTGATCATGGGCGGCGGATCTGAGCCGTTCTCCCGTATTGTCGACGGCACCTTATTCGTCAACCCGGGTTTGGCGGGAAGGGGAGAGGGGAACACGCCTACCGCATGCTATGCGGTGATCAGCACGGAAACCTCGCCGTGGTCCGTGGAGTTTCACCACGTTCCCTACGAGACGGATTCATTGAAAGAGCAACTCGCGTTGCGTGGTCTAGATAGGCCGTGGCCGTTGCCAGACGACGTGATGCGGGCGGATTAGCGCAATGACGGCAGGGTTTGGATGAACTCACTCCAGTCCGTGAAAATGTAGTCTGCGCTGGTGGTCTCGCGATACTTGGCATTATCTCCTGCGAACAGCGCGGTCTTTGCCCCGACCCCTTTCGCGCCTGCAACGTCGGTCAATTCCAGGTCGCCGATGTGCAGCAGTTCGTGCGGAGCCACGCGCAAGTGCCGCGCCGCTGTTTCAAACATCGCAGCCTGGGGTTTGGCCACCCCGACCTCATCCGAAAACGCGAGCGCCCCAAAATACTTCGTGAATCCGTGCTGATCGAGCAGCACCCGCAGCGAACGCCCCGGGCTGATTCCCGAGTCGGACACCACACCGACGGGATGCGTGCGCGCCGCCGTCTGCACCGCATCGAACGCGCCGGGAATGGGCGTGGGCGGGTCGTACAGGATCGCCTCCGCGAAGACTTTCGCCAGTTCGCTCCGCTTATGGCCGGTAATGGTCACCCCCAGCGTCCTGGCCGTCATGTCAACAGCGTCTTCGGGTCCCAACGTCCGCTTCTCGTTGATGTGATGCAGCAGAAAGTCATGCTCCGCGCGGCGCAACGCGTCTTCCGCGCGTTCGGGGGTCACGCCGGCCGCCGCACAGAGGGCGTCGATTCGGATACGGCGCCTTCGGGCCGGATCGCACGCGTCATGAAAAAGGGTCCGCCAGAAATCAAACGTGATTGCTCGAATCGCCATGCTCAGTACTCGCGCCGGTCCTCTTTGATACCTTGCTCTTGGATTAGTCGCTGGGCAAGCTTCTCCAACTCTTCCGGCAAGTCCACTGTCCGGTGGCGCAGGAAACGTGCCGGAGCCCCGACCCACACTTCAAACGGGGGAACGTCGCATGTCACCACGCTGCCCACCCCGATCACGGCGCCTTTGCCCACCCGTACACCCTTGGAAATATACGCGCCGCTGCCAATCCAGGCACTTTCCTCGATGATGATAGGCTTGTAGTAATTAGGCGTGTACCGCCAGTTCGCTTCCGTGCCGTAGATGAGGTGGGTGCCGTCCCGAATGATGGAATACTCCGCCAGGCCGGCCTGATCGTGGATCTCGACCAACTCGCCGGCCTCGATAATAACGTTCCAACTGAGAAGACAGCGGTCGCCGATGACGATCTTGGCTTCGGGCCGTGCGCGAAGTTTCACCGCTTCACGGACGCGGCAAAAATCGCCCAGTTCGACGTGGCCTTCCAGCTCCAAATCACGTCCCAGAAACCGGCAACCCTTGCCCAACTTCGCGAACTTCCGGGAGTGCCGCCAATTGCGCCACGTGCGCGTGAACACATCCATGCCGTACAACTTCTCCTTTGGTCAATAGTCGGGGGTAGTGTACCGGAGAATCGTCCGTGATGAAAACTCGCGGTTTGGTTCCCGCAGTTTGGCTCAGCACAGCGCGGCGGGCTTCTCACAGCCCGAGCATCCAAAGTGCTTACCGCCCTTCGCGGCACAGCCGCAACCGAACGAGGAGACCTATCCACCGATTGCACCGATCCAAGAAAGAGAGTAGCAAGGGGGAACCAGCAAAGAGGAACGGGCGTCTCGCCCGTGGTTTGAGGACACCTCAACGCGGAGTTCCGAAACTCGCAGAGGAACCTCGAGAATGAACAAGATGACATTCTGGTACTGCCTCGCTTGCCACGCCCGCCGCGTGGTTTGGATATACGGCGCCTTTTCGCAATCTTGAGCGCTGAAGGTGTGGCACGAAACCCAAGAAACACGGTTACACTCCGCGTCTACAATGAACCCTCCCCCACGACTCTCCACGTGAACGCCGCATGCGATAAGCGTCTTCTCTCCTGTGGCCTGAAGGGCCAATCCGCATTGATTTGAAGACGAGATGCGACGCCGAGATCACGACAGGATTTCAGGATTCGGAATGTGAGGAGTACAGACGAGCATGGAGAAGCGCGACCACAAGAGTGAGTTCCAAGGAGACAGTCGCGGTAGCGCCTTGCATCTCGCGTGCGGAGGGGGCACAATCGCCGGGCCTTGTTGTGAGGCGTAAGGGGAGGTTCTCGATGCGCGCAATTCGTTTTGTCTTGATTGCGGTGGCCGCGGCAGCCGCTCTGGGGGGGTGCAGTACGGTGGGAACTGTTTCAGGCGTTTCAACGGGTTTCTTGGACAAGACCATGACGGTCAATGGAGTTGCGCGGAAATACTCCGTGTATGTTCCGCAAGGGTACGATGCACGGCGAGAGTGGCCCATGGTGGTCTTTCTCCACGGGCTGGGCGAGCGCGGCGATGACGGACTGCTCCAAACCGCCGTCGGCATCGGAAACGCCATCCGCAGAAACAGCGAGCGGTTCCCGTGCATCGTCGTGATGCCGCAATGCCCGGATGACCGGTGGTGGGACAAGGCCTTCGACCATATCGATACGGCAATCGACGAGACGATGCAGGAGTTCTCGATCGATACGAGCCGTGTCTCTCTGACGGGGCTTTCCATGGGCGGGTATGGCACCTGGGCTTACGGCGCTTTGCATGCCGATCGCTTTGCGGCGCTCATGCCCGTGTGCGGCGGCGGCAAGACAGCGGACGCCGCGGCGCTCGCGAAGGTGCCTGTTTGGGCCTTTCATGGCGAGGCCGACAGCGTGGTGAAGGTGGATGAGTCGCGCACCATGGTCAAGGCGGTACAGGACGCGGGGGGCAAAGTGAAGTACACCGAGTATCCGGGGGTGGACCACAATTCGTGGGACAATGCGTATGGGGACGCGGAGGCCATCGCCTGGCTGCTGTCTCAGAGGAAGTAGGATCAACCCGGTAAATAGCCGGAGGCCGCGCGGAAGTTCGCTTCCACGCGGCCTCGTGACGATTCCAATACCAGACTTCGATGAAGGTCTGATCTTACATTTCGACCGTCATGCCGACGGCACGCCACTGACCATCCGCTTCCTTCTTGAGATTGAACTCAATCGTGACGCTGCCGGATGCGAAGGACATCTCAACCGGGTATATGGTTGCGGCATCTCCTTCAATCTTCGTTTCTGCTGTGTCGAGCGAAACCTTGGCGCCGCTCAGCGTGCCATCCTTGAACATGGTATCAACAGCGGAGAGCATCTGGGCCTTGTTGCCATATTCAACATGGCTGAATGCCTCAGACACGGTCACCCCGATCTTCTCGAGATCCTTGGTCTCCATGCCGGCTTTCCAGTTGTTCATCGTAGCCGAGATCAATTCTTCGTCTGATGGGCCTTTGGCGCCCGTGGCACATCCCACTGCAAACACCGAAACTACCAACGCTACGCAGACAGAGATAATGGCAGAATTCCGCACGTGTGTACCCTCGCTTCCGTTGTCTGTTTGTGTACCTACTCCCGCGACGCCAGGGCGGCGTCAGGAGTCACTATACCCAGCCCGAGCGCTTGTTCGCAACGTTACACTGCTCGGGGAGGGGAGGTATGGAGACCCCCACGTCCAGCCACACCGGTGCCGGAAACCGGCAGGCATTAACCGACGATCACAAAGTCCGCGTAGTGTTCGGCGATTCGGTGGGGCTTCAGGATCTCCACGAAATCCGCGCCGTCCGCGCTATAGCGAATGGCCTTGTCGTTTTCCTCGAGCTTGACTCCTACGCGCTTCTCTAGTCCGGCGGCGTGTAGCAATTCGGCCGGGGATTTGAATCCATCGGTGAATGCGGCAACTTCGCTGCATAGACCGTCCTCCGCGATGACGAAATCCAGGCCCGTGAAAGGTTGGGGCAGGGTGACAGCCGGCGCGCGGTACATCAGCCGCCGGGGTTGTGCATTTTCAGCCGGCGCTGTCTCACCAGCAGCGACGCCGCACCATGCGGAGGGTGCGCCGAACACGTCCGTGATTTCCGATTCGGACTTGCCGAGATATCGGAATACGTCACGCTTCGCCTTGGCGGACCCGCACCCCGTCATGAGACACGCCATAAACAGCGCCAAGCATACGAGTGATAATCGATGGATCACTGCAGATACTCCCGGAGGTTACCACGTTCTTCGAGCCGCGGCAGCGGAGCCAGCGACACGGAATTGGCGCTGGGGCAAGGGAATGTGTCTACGTAGGAAGACGAAACGTAACACCCGCGGAGTAAGGACTGCCGGTCCCCCCTCCGTGCCAAGAGTCCAGGATGACGGGTCGCGTGGAGCACCCCTCTCCCCTCCCCGAGCCATGCGGCGAGGTTCGCCGCAAGCCTTATGCTCACGATCCAATCCACTACGAGCTGGCCTTCCGGCGACGAGTTCGCCGAACTGCCTCCCCATGAGCATTTCTCGATGCAATTATACCAAAGATGAGAACATTACGCATTGCGCGATGGTGGTCAGGCAGTCGTGGCCGCGGGAAGCGCTGCGGCAAGTCGTTGCTGCTGAAAGTCTTGAACTGAAAGGACCGGATGTCGAGGCGCCTCTGGACGCCCCCATCTGGCAGGTGAGGCAGCGGGTATGCGCTTGGCTGTAATTGCCGTGCTCGGAACTTAGGCGCGGGAATCTCTTGACTGACCAGCCTAGCGCGTCTAGAATCTGAGGTATAATGTAAGCGCGAGCCATCGTACGCGGGGAGAACCGCCCAACTGCATGGAGCGACACGGGATGCCAGGGATTGCCTATCTCGCGGTCATGCTGGGCGTTATCGCCTTG
>JADLCA010000408.1 GCA_020847495.1 Candidatus Hydrogenedentota bacterium
GTCCGGCGGTCACCGCAGGCCTGGGCATGCGGCAGCGCGGGCCGCCCGCGCCGAGTGAATCGGGAGGGCACCCTGGCGAGCGTGGTGGCGGGGCTGTGACGGAAAAGAGTGAGGATTCAAGTATGCGAATTCTGTTGTCAGGCGTCGTCGTGCTGCTGGCGGTTCTGTCGAGCGCCGCCCAGGAAGACCGGACCCAAATCACCACCGGTAACTATCGTGACACCGATCCCATGATCTCTCCCGACGGGAACCTGATGGCCTTTTCCAGCAACCGGACGGGGAAGTTCAACATCTATGTCTTCAGCTACCGCGATTCCGGCACGCTCCAACTGACCAAAGGCACCTACGACGACCGCTACCCCAACTGGTCGCCTGACAGCAAGAACATCGTGTTCTGCTCCGATCGCACGGGCAAAGGCGATATCTTCCGGTCCAGCGTTACCGGGGAATCCGGGTTTCTGCAGTTGACCGAGGCCGACGTCATGGAGGAATACCCGTCCGTTCCGCCCAACGGCAAGGGGCTGGTCTGGGCGCGCGCAGAGAAGAAGGGACTTGTCCGCAGGTCCATGAATGTCGTGTTTTCGGATGATTCGCCTTCGGGCGGTCTCGCGGTCGTTCTGGCGGAAGGCGACGAACCCCGCTTCTCACCGGACGGATCCAAGATCACATTTGTTTCCCATCGTACCAAGAACAATGATGTCTGGGTCATGAACCGGGACGGATCCATGCAGACGCAGTTGACCACCGACCCCAAGGACGACGAGAATCCGTTCTTCTCGCCGGACGGTAAACGGATTGTCTTTTCGTCGAAACGGACCGGAAACGCGGATATCTGGGTCATGGATTCAGATGGCACGAACATTCGGCAGTTGACATCGGACCCCGCGGATGAGACCCAGCCTTGCTGGAGCGTTGGCGGCTACATATACTATACGCGCGCCATGGGCGAGGGGGTGTCTAACATCTTCCGAATTAAGGCGCCGAAGTAAACGTCCTGCCGAAGGGATTGCGTGATGCGGGCCCGGGGGACTCTGGGCGGGCAAATCAGTCAAGAAAAGGGGTGTTCCATTGTGTGGTGAAAAACACGAAAAACCCCACATCTTGCGGAATCCATTCTTGACACTCAACCTATAGTTGTCTAAACTGTCAAATCAAGAGGGACTGAAGCCGTTGCCGGTAGGCAACCCCAAGCACAGGAGAACGCTGCCAAGTGCGAAAACATCTATCAAGGGCAGCCTATGGCGCTGCCGCTTTCGGCTTGACACTCGCTTTCGGGTGCTCAACTACGCCCACCGAACAAACCCACCAGTTCACGCCCGTGCCGATTGCCAGTGTAGGGGAGCAGGAGTTGGAGCCGGCAGTAGCGGCACGGCCTGCCACCGACCTCCTGAAAGCAGCCGACGAGGCATTCCGCAAGGCCAATGAGGCTCAGGAACGCGGCGACCAGAAGGAAGCCCTTCGCCACTACAACACGATGTTGCAGCTCATGATCGAGGCCGACCTCGATCCAGCGGTCTTTTACGGGCTACGGACCGAATTCGAACGCATTCTGGATTCTTCGTCCGAGACCGCCGACTTATTCGAGCGCAGCGGGGCAAGCGAGTACGCCGACGACAATCTGAATCAGCGACCTTCCGGCGGGGAGCTTTTCTCGAAAGGGTTCATCAATGAGCGTGTGATCACTGAAATCGAGGAGATCCAGAAGCTCTACCCGAGGAACTTCCAGGGAGGATTGGACCGCAGCAACAACTACCGCCCTTACATCGAGCAGGAGTTGGAAAAGGCAGGGCTGCCCAAGGACCTTGTGTGGCTGGCGATGGTGGAAAGCCAATTCCACCCGAGCGTGACCTCCCGAGCGGGGGCGGTGGGCATGTGGCAGTTCATGAGGGCCACGGGTACCCGTTACGGACTGCGGGTGGACAACTACGTCGATGAACGCAGGGACTGGCAAAAAGCCACGCATGCGGCAATCCGGTATTTGACGGACCTCAATACCATGTTCGGGGGCGACTGGCCGCTCGCCGTTTCGTCATACAACATGGGCGAAGGGGGCATCAGCAGGTCTATCGCGATGAACGGCGGGGAACGTGATTTGTGGAAGCTGATGGAGACCCCCCCTGCGTCGAACCACATGAAGCAGGAGACCAAGAAGTTTTACCCGAAACTCTTGGCAAGTGTTCTCGTTGGAAAGAACCCGGAACGCTATGGTTTCAAGCGGAATCCCTCGGCACCGGAACAAGTTCTTCGCGTGCCCGTAAGGGGTTCCTACTCGCTGGCCATGTTGGACAAGGAGGCAGGTCTTCCTTCGGGCACATTGAAGCGTTTGAACCCAGATCTCATTAAGGGCGTGACGCCGGTCAGCGGCGAACATGCTCTGGCTGTTCCCGCGGAGGCGAGCGACCGCATGGTGGCTGCTCTGGACACCTTGTACAAACAGCCCAAGCGCGCGACCTATGCGAGCAGCGGTTCAGGGACGCACACGGTACGGCGGGGAGAAACGCCTTCGGGCATCGCGCGCAAGTACGGCATATCCGCGAAGGAGTTGATGGACGCCAACCGGATTCGTTCCGCGAGCAAGCTGTCGGTGGGGCGCAAGCTGGTCATTCCCGGGCGGGGCGAGGACCCGATAGCTCTGGTGGAGGAACCAGTTGAACAGGAAGTTGTGAAGGAGACCCGCGAGGAATCCGCGGCGGAAACGAAAGCGGCACCATCGGCCGAACCCAAGACGTACCGGGTGAAGCGTGGTGACACGTTGTATGACATTGCGCGCGCGCATGACGTCTCCCTGAGCGACTTGCAGGCGTGGAACAAGCTGGATCGGCACGCCCGGATCCGCGTGGGTGAATCGCTGGTCGTGGGGTCGTCCACGGAGTCTCCAGCTGCAGTAGCCAGCCCCGCGGGCGAAAAGCAAGTCCACCGGGTGAAACCGGGCGAGTTCCCCTCGAAAATTGCGCAGAATTACGGAGTGTCGTTGGACCAGTTGCTCGCGTGGAACAACCTGACCAAGAAATCGGTCATCCGTGCGGGTGACGAACTGGTCCTGTATGCGCCGGCTGGAAACGCACCTGCTGAACGGGTAGAGGTGGCAAAGAGCACAGCGCCCGAGCGTGTCCAGCCAGACGCGCCAGCGGCAGAGCCCGCTCCAGCAGCGGTCGCGGAAACCCCGAAAAAGACGCACACGGTCTCTTCGGGAGAGACCGCGTCCACCATCGCCGCGAAGTATGGAATGAGCCTCAGTGAATTCCTCAACCTGAACAACCTCACCAGGAGTTCGGTGCTCCAGATTGGTCAGAAGTGCGTGGTTGGAGAGGGAGCAAGCTCTGCCGCCACGAAGACCAGTCCCCAGGCGGAAGCCTCCGCGACACACACCGTGGGCAAGGGCGAAAGCGCCTGGACTATCGCCGCGAAGTACGGCATGGACGTGGACGCGCTGTTGGCGATGAACCGCCTGTCGAAGGATTCGGTGCTGAAGGCGGGGCAGGAACTGAAGGTTTCCGGTGAAGTAGCCGCACCCGCGGCGTCTTCGGAAACCAGTGCGGCGACGAAAGTGCACAAGGTCGTAAAGGGTGAGACCGCATCGACGATTGCGCAGAAGTATGGGATGTCCACAAAGACATTACTGGCCTTGAACAGTCTGTCCAAGGATGCCGTGCTCCAAGTTGGCCAGGAACTGAAGGTCAGCGGGAAGGCGGCGGACAAGACTGCCGGCAAGGCCGAGACGGCGTCCAAGACGATAACGCACAAGACCACCGCGGGCCAAAGCCCCGCGAGTATCGCCAAGAAATACGGTGTCTCCACGGGTGACCTCTTCAAATGGAACAACTGGTCCAAGAACCATGTTCTGAAGATAGGAGAGGAAGTCACGATCCACGTTCCATGATGTCATGAATGCCACACGCGAGCCTGCGGCGCGCATTGCCGGGGCCGCACGGTTCGCGTATGATTGCATCGCGCAGGGGGAACTGCGTACGCGTAGATGAACGGGGTGCCAGCGGCGCCTTTGCGGCGCCGGGAGAGGGAGGGGAACCATGCCGGAATTCATCCTGGGTACGGGCCGTCAGAAGAGCGCGCGGGACATCATCTCCATCGCGGAAAAGGACCTCGTTGAGAAGGAAGGCCATCCGCGCAAGATCGTGGCGCGCGCCATGACGATGGAGTTGACCGCCGAGCGCGCCGACTTCGATGCCCCCTGGGAGTCCTTCCGCATCCGCGCCCGCGCCAAGGGATACGCGCTGGACTGCATGAACAAAGTGGTCGCTGAATCGGAAGGCAACAGCTGCCTGCTGGAGGAAGATGGCTGGCACATCCTCTGTTGCCCTGCCCCGGACGCGAAGGACAAGGGAAAGGGCCTTGCCGCGCTTGATGCCTACTCCACGCTGGTCGTTCTGCCCGAGGTCTGGCACATTCATGGCGAGAAGCACCGCATCGAGCATCTCAGCCCCGAGCTTCTGTTCAAGGCGCTAGTCGAGTACAAGGCGAGCGACGTGCACCTGTGCGCGGGGGAACCTCCGCTGTTCCGGGTGGACGGGGAGATGCGAACCTCGGACATCCTGCCGCCGCTTTCGGCAACCCAGATAAACGCCCTGATTCGCGAAATTGCCTCCGACAAGGACTGGAACGAGTTCAACGAGCGCAAACAGGCGAGCTTTAATTACCACCAGTCGGGTTTGGGCTACTCGCGTGTGTCGTGCTTCATCAAGGCGGGGGCGCCGCACTGCACGTTCCGGTACCTGCCTGAGGTTATCCCATCCTTCGAGGACCTGCACATTCCCATCGACCTGATGGAATCGCTGACGAGCTATCACCACGGCTTGATCCTGCTGGTGGGAATGACCGGTAGCGGCAAGTCCACCACGGTGGCGGCGCTGGTCGACTACTTTAACTCGCACCACACGTCACACATTCTCACGATCGAGAACCCGGTGGAATACGTGCACCACAACAAGAAGTCGATGATGTCGCAACGCAACACAGGGACGGACACGCCGAGTTTCTTCGACGCGGTGACCGGAGCCTTGCGCCACGACCCGGACATTATCGTCATCGGCGAGATGCGCGATCCGGACACGATTCGTTCGGCCATCAGCGCCGCGGCAACGGGACACCTGGTCATCAGCACGCTCCACTCGAACTGCGCGTACGAGATCATCAACCGTATCGTGAGCTTCTTCGACCCGGTGGAGCGCGACCTCGTGAAACTCCAGATTCGCGACTGCCTGCGTTGCGTGATTTGCCAGCGGTTGGTCCCCAAGATCGGGGGCGGCCGTCTGCCCGCGCTCGAGGTGCTGTTCAACGACATCAAGCCGTTGAACGACGCCATCGTGGAAGGCGACACCGACGGGATCCGCGTCGGCATGCAGCAGACCGTCTCCCACTCGTTCCTCTTCGAGAGCTACATGTACCGGATGTACAAGGAGGGGAAGATCACGCTCGAGAATGCGCACATCTGGTGCACCGACCAGAGTATTCTCGACCAGATGATCATCGGCACCTACTCGGTGCCGCGTCTGGACTCCATCAAGTCCGCGCATATGGGGCAGTTGAAGTAGCGGGAAAGCCTGAAGTTATCCACATAACGCGGGGGTTCTCCACAGGTTATCCACAGGTCTTCCCCAAGGGCAGAGCACTGCGCCGGACGCTTCCTACGCTGTGGGTGGCCGTGGGGAGATGCAAACTAACGCATTTACTTATAAGCACTTAACCCGATGCGCCTACCGCAGGGCATGAGCAAAGCCGCCCATCTCCAACTGTTTCAACTGCTCAAGGCGAGCAATCAGGCGAAGCGTCCTACCAATATTACTAACAGAAGCTGAACCTGGAAGCCGGAGGGCGGTTTGCTTGGGCGTGAGCGCCCCCGTTGGCACAGCGAAAGACGCCTTTCTTGAGTTGTAAATAGGTGGCTGTCCCTCTTTATGTTTGCACCGTGGTAGCCGTATGGTGTAGGATAATACGCAGGGGCCGGGTATGGCGTCCTGCCCTTTCAGCACAACGGAGGGTGGACCTATGCGAGCTTCGCCATCGATCCTTTGCGTATGTGCCGTCCTCACGATCACACCCCTCGCAGTTCCCGCAACGACTCCTTCTCCCAAAGCGATCATTGTGACGATTCCGGATGCCAATCTCGAAGCGGCAGTCCGCAGCACTCTGGGAAAGCCCAATGGCGACATTTACGACACGGACATGGCGGCGCTCACGTACCTGCACATCTTCGATAAGAACATCGCAGACCTTCGTGGACTCGAGTATGCCGTCAGTCTGAATTCCATCTTTATTCGCGGAGGGAGCATTTCGGATCTGAGCCCCATTTCGGGTCTTACTTCCCTCACCACACTCGGCCTCCAGTCCCAGTCCATTAGCGATATGGGTCCGATTTCAGGGCTCACGAACTTGACGGATTTGGACCTGAACTTCAATGCGATCACGGACATCAGCACGGTTTCGGCGCTCACAAATCTTACGTTTCTCTCCCTCGATCATAACAGCATTACTGACATAAGCCCGCTTGCAGGTCTCACGAATCTCACGTGGCTTCAAATCACCGTCAACGGACTCAGCGACATAAGTCCGCTGTCCGGTCTAACCAATTTGACCAATCTCAATCTCTGGCTGACTCAAATCAGCGACGTGAGCCCCATTGCGGACCTCACGAACCTCACCTTTCTCTATTTCTCAGACAATGAAATCAGCGACATCGGCCCGATCGCCGGCCTCACGAATCTCACGCAGGTTTTCCTGAAAGGCAATCACATTACGGATGTGAGCCCGTTATCAGGCCTCACCGGGCTTACCGATCTGTACCTTGGCGAAAACAACATCACCGACGTGAGCCCTCTGGCAAGCCTCACCAACCTTTCTCTGTTATGGATGCAGGAAAATGCGATCCGGGACATTCGTCCACTCCAAGGCTTGACCAGCTTGGAGAGTCTCGTACTTCGCAAAAACGATTTGTGCGATATATCAGCTTTGGTGGCCAACCCTGGCCTTGGCCCAGGGGATGTCATGAATCTCACGGTGAATCCGTTCAAGCAGCGCGCTTACTGCGTCGATATCCCGGCGCTTCAAGCACGGGGCGTTACTGTCACCTACTCAGGTACTTGCCACGGGGGGCATAGCCTCGGGGAGCTGGACCCCGACGCGACCGCCCATGACTTCGGCAATTGGGATATCAACGCCGGCCCGGCGCCGGCGCGGACGCTTACCTTGTCGAATACTGGTACAGAAACGCTGACGGTGTTCGGCATGTCGCTGATCGGACCAGACGCTGGCGAATTCGCAATTCCGGGTGCGCCGGGTGAATTCTGCATCCGCCCCGGTGAGGAGA
>JADLCA010000409.1 GCA_020847495.1 Candidatus Hydrogenedentota bacterium
AGCTTCTGCGCAGGGGCCCTCGACCCAACCTTCCACGAGATTGTCGCTTCCGGCGTTCTGCTTGAGCAGTGCCACCGCGTCCACACGATCCTTCATGCGGACCCCCTGGAGCGGGTCAGGGACTGTCAGGCGGGCAAGCACGCCGGGGTCTGCAAGCAGCGCGTTTCCTTCATCAATGGCCGGGGGTTGATCGTCAAACCAAGCCACGGCAGCGCCACAGTCCGAGGCTTCGCGGGCCGGGTCGGAAATCGCCGAAACGTAGTCGAAGCCAAATTCCCCGGCAACGCGCACCTGCCCCGCCGCGAGAACACGATGATCCGAAGCGTAGCGCCCGTACTTCTCGCCAATCCGATCGCAGGCGAACATCATCGTAATCGGCATCAAGGGCAGGTGGTCCGTGGGTTTTCCATCCAGCATGGCAAGGATTCGTTCGCGACCCGTCATAGCAGTGTCTCCCTCTCTCGGATATGCGAAGAGTATAGCGCATTCGAAGCGTTCTTTCCTGAAAGAGACGCGGGCCGCCCCCGTGCAAGCGAGGGCAGCCCGCGGAGGGATAACTGATGGGAGTTAAACCTCTGGGTCCTCGCCCCTGGCATCATCGCGACTCAAGACGCCGTCCCCGTTCTTGTCAAGTTTGTCAAACTGCTCCTGGGTCAAGTTCGGCAGTACGGCCACCGCCTCTTCGTACGTCACTTGACGGTCACCGTTGGTGTCTGCCTCCTTCAACAGCTTGAGAAGACGATGTTCGCGCTTTGGAAGATCCTTGCGTGTAAGCACGCCGTCGCCATCCCGGTCCATCTTGTCGAATCGTTCTTCCGTGAGATTGGGCAGCACCGCCTTCAGCTCTTCAAAGGTAACTTCGCCGTTCTTGTCCGCGTCGGCCTTTTTCAGCAGCTTCAGCAACGCATGCGCGCCGGGGTGTACGCCTTTTTCCGTAGTGTCGGACTGACCATAGGCTGGGCATGCGATGCAGGCGGCCAGGATCATGAGGGGCGCCAATGAGAACCTCATCGTGTTACTCCTCCTTCGTCTTGTTGCGGGTGACGTGTGCGACATCCCGTAAAACACGAGACTGCCCGAAAGGTTCCCGCAGAAGACGTCCGCGTCCTCGTCCGCGCGCCTCTGTGCGCGCTTCCCTGCAACATGGTAAAGTAGAGACGGCAGTCAGGAAGTGCCGTGAGGAATCAACCAGCGAGAACCCGATGAACACCGAATCATCCCCCGAATCCATGCGGCGTCAATTGGCGGCGATTGTTCCGTGTTACAACGCGGGCGATCGCGTGGCGCCAGTCGTGCGCGGTCTCCTGGAGCACGTGGATCGCGTCATTGTGGTGGACGACGGCAGCACGGACAATGCCACGGTCTCTCTGAGCGACTTGGGCGCAAGAGTCATCCGGTTCGACACGAATCAAGGCAAGGGGTTCGCCATGCTGGCGGGGTTCCGGGCCGCCATGGACGACCCAGACGTCCAGGCCGCCGCGATCGTCGATGCGGACGGTCAACACGACCCCGACGAGCTCCCGCATCTCTACGAGACGCTTTTCCGTGAGGGAGCAGACCTCGTGATCGGTTCCCGCGCGTTCGATGAACGCCAGGTGCCTTGGCGCAGCCGTTTCGGAAACAAGCTTACCGCGGCCATCACCCGCATTCTGCTGCGCCAGAGCATCGTGGACACCCAGTCGGGCTATCGCTTGCATTCACGCCGTTTGCTGGAATTCCTTCTCGAAGCAGTGCCCGGGGGCCGTTACGAAACGGAGATGGAAATCCTGGTGAAATCGGTGCGAAATGGGTTCCGCGTCGTCCCGGCGCCCATTCAGACCATCTACGAGAAGGGCAATCCATCGAGTCATTTCAACAAGCTTCGCGATTCGATGCGCATTTACAGAAAGCTGCTCAGTGTATCTCTCCGCAAATAAGGCCCGCCGCTTTGTTCAGACCGCCCCGATCTGACACAATACGCGTCTATGAGCGCATCGGCTGATTCCAACTTTGAATTCCACTGTTACGGCTGCGGCCACTCATGCCCCCCGCGGCCGCGCGGAGCGAATTGCGGACATTGTGGAGAACCGTACAGCCTGCGACACACGGGTGCGTGCTCTGTGGAAATCTTACGATACCCGCCAGACTCGCTCTGGCACTATGCCGATCTCCTTCCTCTGCAGTCGCGAAGCGCCGCGGTCTCCATGGGGGAAGGCGCCACCCGCCTCATCGAGGCGCCCCGGCTCGCCACCCGCCTGGGCATGCGCCAACTCATCCTTAAGAACGAGACTTCAAACCCGACCGGGTCCTTCAAAGATCGTCAGATTTCGGTCGGCATCAGTCACGCGCGCGAGTTGGGACACGATACCGTCGCGGTAGTCTCTTCCGGCAACGTGGCGTGTGCCGCGGCCGCGTATGCCGCGCGTTGCGGACTGAAGGCCGTGCTGTTCATGCACGGCATGGCGGGGGGAGGCAAGATCGCTCAGGCAGCGTCGTACGGGGCCAAGGTCGTTCGAGTTGACTCGCCCTCCGCGCGCAGAGTATTCGATTTGTGTATTGAAGCCTGCGAAGCCTTCGGTTGGTATCACCTCTCCACCTCGGGTATGCACGAACCGTACAATGTCGAAGGCGCCAAGACCATCGCGTATGAGCTGTACCAACAGACCCGCGGAGATTTGCCGGACTGGATCGTGGCGCCGGTCGGAGGTGGTGGTCTGCTGGGAGGGATTTGGCGGGGCTTCCTGGATTTGAAACGATTGGGGCTCGTCGACACCCTGCCCCGACTCGCCGGCGCGCAAGCAGCCGGATGCGCGCCGTTGAAGGACGCCATCGCGAGCGGCATCCCTTTTCTTGAAACGCTTCAGCACCCTTGGCCGAACCCTTACAGTGTCGCGGGCGGGATTGCGGATGACATTCTCTTTGACGGGCACACGGCGCTCCCAGCGATTCGCACCACCCAGGGAGCAGCCTTCGCCGTGACCGATGAGGAGATACTCAACGCCGAGGTCGAACTGGCTTCGGCCGAGGGCATCTTATGCGAGCCCAGCAGCGCGGCCGCGATTGCGGCCTTGAAACATCTGCAGCTAGAACCGGGACACAATCGCGTGTGCTGCATCGTCACGGGAACGGGCATCAAGGACCTGGACGTCCTGCGTGGCCGCGTGTGTGAACCGGTGCGAATCGCGCCAAGCCTGACAGACCTCGCAAACGCGATTGGAGAAACTCCATGAGAGTTCTGTTGTTCATCGTGGCGTTGGCCGCGGCCTTTGGGTGCTCGTCGCGCAACGTGGTAGTCGTGTACAGTCCACATGGTCCCGACGTGCTGAAGGACTATGAAGCGCGTTTCGAGGCTGCGCATCCCGAGGTCGACGTCCAGTGGATTGACGCTGGTTCCGAAGAGGTCTATAGCCGCGTGAAAGCGGAACGCGGCCGCCCGCAGGGCGACGTCTGGTGGGGCGCGCCGTCCACGATGTTCATCGAGGCCGCGGAGGAGGGACTGCTGGAACCGTACCGGCCGACGTGGGCGGACGCGGTCGAATCATCCTACAAGGACGGCCAGGACCGCTGGTACGGCACCTATCGTTCGCCGCTTGCCATCATGTTCAACACGCGCAAGTATACCAAGAAGCAAGTCCCCGGCACGTGGGACGCATTGCTGGACCCCGCGTGGAAGGGCAAGATCACCCTGCGCAAACCGCTGCCATCGGGTACGATGCGGACCTTCATTGGCGCGATGATCATGCGCGCCTCCAGTGAAGATGATGGGCTCGCCTGGCTGCGCCAGTTGCATGAGCAGCGCGAAGCCTACATGGAGAATCCGCAGCTTCTCTACGACCACATGAAGAAACAGGAAGATCTTATCAGCGTGTGGCTGATGCCCGATGTGGTGCTGCAACGCGAACGCAACGGATTCCCCTTTGACTATGTTCTCCCCGCACAGACGCCTGTGCTGACGGAAGGGATCGCCATCATCAAAGGCGCGCCTCATGCGGATTTGGCCAAGGCCTTCTACGAATTCGTGACCAGCCCCGAGTCGCTGGCGCACCAAGCGGCGGCCTACGGCAAAGTGCCGGCGCGCGCCGACCTGAATCCGAAGACACTACCGCTGTGGATCACAACGCTTGACGTGGACGCGATGCCAATCGACTGGGCGAGTTTCTCCGCCAACGAAGACCGCTGGTGCGAGCGCTGGGCCGCGGAAGTCTACAACGCACCATGAGTAGTGTCCGCTGCGAGGGATTGACCAAGGTTTATCCGGAAGGCGGAGGCGTCCGCAACTTCACGTGTGCCATCGCGCACGGGGAGTTCTTCGCGCTGCTTGGACCCAGTGGCTGCGGCAAAACTACCACGCTTCGCCTCATCGCCGGTCTGGAAACGCCGGATTCCGGAGCCCTCTATTTCGACGAGCGCACTATGACCGGCATCCCTCCGGAAAAACGCAATGCAGCCATGGTATTTCAAAGCTATGCCCTCTTCCCGCACATGGATGTCCACGACAATGTGGCGTTTGGTCTTCGCGCGCGCGGCATGGTAAAGCAGGAAATCGAGGCGCGCGTCGCGGAGTCGTTGCAGCGCGTGCAACTGGATGGTATCCAACGGCGCCGCGTCACGGAATTGAGCGGCGGTCAGCAGCAGCGCGTGGCGCTGGCACGCGCACTCGCGGTGCATCCCGACATCCTCCTGCTGGACGAACCCCTGAGCAACCTTGACGCCGAACTGCGCTACGCGACGCGCCGGGAACTCTCCGAGTTGCAGAAGGGACTCAACATTACTGCAGTCTACGTCACGCACGATCAGGAAGAAGCCCTTGAACTGGCGGACCGCATTGCCATTCTGAAGGACGGCGCATGTCATCAGATCGGCACCCCAAGCGAGATCCTTCTGAAGCCCGAAACAGATTTTGTGAAGGTCTTCCTCGCACGGCAGCGCGACGCCGTTTCACGCATCGTCAGAGACTCCCAAGCCTGACACGGGTTCACGGCACGGCTCGTGCTATACTGGGCGGGGAAGCACTGGGAGGGTCCAGCGATGACAGAATCTGACAAAAGGGATTTCACCCGGGTCCACACGCACATTTCCGCCGAACTCACGCCCCAATCGGGTGACGCGGTTTCCTGCCGGGTTGAAGATGTCAGCATCAGCGGCGTGCTTCTGGCGGCGCCAGGCGACATCCCCAGGAATGCCCCATGTACGGTCTCGCTTATCCTGGAAGGCACAGACCTGGCTGTGAAGATTTCGGCCCATGGCGCGATTTCCCGCGAATCCGGGGGCCTTATCGCCGTCGAGTTCACGGATATGGACGACGAGAGCTACATGCACCTCCGGAATCTGGTTCTCTCCAACGCGAGCGATACCAATCGTGTCGAGGATGAGTTGGACACCAGTATCGGACTCAAGCGGCACACGCAAGATTTTTGACGCCGCTTCGCAGAAGGAAACGTCCAGAGTGAAATCCGACTTGGGAGAATCGCGCATCGAGGTCGTCCAGGGAGATATCACCCAGGAGACGGTGGACGCGATTGTCAATGCAGCGAATTCGGGACTTCGTGGTGGTGGAGGCGTGGACGGCGCCATCCACCGCGCGGGCGGGCCCGCCATCATGGACGAGTGCCGCAAGCTTGCAGGTTGTGACACCGGAGATGCCAAGGTGACTACCGGGGGCAACCTCGCCGCGCGGCTCGTCATCCACGCTGTGGGGCCCGTCTACCGGGACGGCAAACATGGCGAACCGGACTTGCTGGCAAGCTGCTACCGGCGCAGCATGGAGTTGGCCCTGCAACATGGATGCGCCTCGGTTGCGTTTCCAGCCATCAGTTGCGGTGTGTATGGTTATCCAATCCCTGACGCGGCCAGCATCGCGATTCGCACCGTGATGGAGTTCCTGAAGTCCCATCACGGGATCACGCGCGTGCGCTTCGTCCTCTTCAGCGATGACGTCCGCAGGATATTTGAACATGCGCTGGAGGAGGCCCGGGAATCGTGAGGTGCGCGTGGGGTAATGCATGTGCCGTGCTGCCGGCACTGATTCTCGCCGCAACGACTTTCGCGCAGCCCCCGGCGCTGCCACCGCTCCCGGATCAGGATGGCTCCATCGAGATTGCCGCGCAGGAATGGCCGCGCCAGCCGGGCCCGCGAACTGTGAAGGTGTATGTGCGCTATCCTTCGGGATCGCTCGCGTCAGTGAATTCACAGTCCGGCTTGATTCTATGCCTGCACAATTGGGGCGGCACGGATGCCGCTGGCGCGCCCGACCCGGCCGTGTTGGCCAATCGCTTCAATCTCCTGGCGATCAGTCTCGACTATCTCCAAAGCGGAAAGTTTGACGCTGATGCAGGCGTGCCGTACGACCACGGATACTTTCAGGCGCTCGATGCGCTACGTGCCCTGTACACCGTGTTGGAAAGCCTCAAGGCACGCGGCATCGCCGTGAACACGGGCCGCATCTATGCGACAGGAGGCTCGGGCGGCGGGAATCTCTCGCTCATGGTAAACAAACTCGCACCAAGGGCCTTTGCCTGTATTGTGGACCTTTGCGGCATGCCAAAGCTCTCCGATGATGTCGCGTTCAATCTTCCCGGCGGAAGCGTCCTGAACGCCGCATACAGCGCTGACCCGGAGAGCCCCAACTATCTGAGCGCGGACGCACAAGCCATCCGGTTCATTGGAAACCCGGCGCATCTCACTACGATGAAAGCCCTCGGCATTTCCGCGAAGATCGTTGTCGTCCACGGCACGAAGGATGTGTACTGCTTGCCGGAGGATGCACGCGAAATGGTGGAAAACATGACCGCGGCGGGACTTGATGTGGATGCGCACTTCATCAAGGAGACCGACGTGGACGGCGTCGCGATTAAGGCGCCCGACCACAGCCTCGGCGACCGCACGCAGATTGTGTTGAAGTACGCCGCCCGCTATCTTGAACCTGAAGGCCCGGACGCCGCCGTGCGGAGGACGCCTTCCGACTTCGATCTCCGCGACACGGCCGTGCGCTACGAAACCCCGAACGGCGCCTACGTGATCTCGTACGCGGATGGATTTCCCGTGGGGAGCTTCGTACCTGCCGCTGTGAACCCCTAAACCTTGGGAGGAAACACTTCCTTCAGGTATTTGAGATCGGCCTTGTAGCTGTCCATCATGCCCAGCGGTTTCGCGCCCTCTATCTGAATCCACCCCGAATAGCCGATAGCATCCATCGCCTCGCGCGCGCGCACGAAGTCCACTTTCCCCTGGCCGAACAAACTGTCGTAGTCCTTGGCATGGAACTCGCAGATCAGGCCGGAGCCGAGGTCGCGAATCTCCTGATAGATGTCGTACCCGCGAAGGTGGCTGTTGCCGAGATCGTAGTACACCTTGACGTTTGGCGAACCGACGCGATCGATGATCTCCACGTGCTGCGGACCGCTGAGCCAGGATTCGATGGCGAGATAGACACCCGCTTCCTGGGCCTTGGGCGCGACCTTCTTGAGGCGCTCGACGACCACATCGACTCCGGCCGCGTCATCGCGCAGGTCGCCATTACCGAAGAAGGCGAGCAACACGACCTGCACCTTCAACGCCTTGCATACATCAATGCTGTCGCGCACCCACTCCTCCGCGCGCGGATCGCTCTTATAGGGGATGTTATTCAGTTCGCCAATCGCGAGCGAGGCGATGGCCACCCCCTGGCGCTCGGCTTCCGCGAGATAGGCTTGTTGAATCTCGGGACGCCGCAACTGCATGTCGTTGTCCGCGGAACCAAGACTCACCTGGACCCCGTCGAGCCCGAGTTCCTTGGCAACAGCAAACGCGCCGAGGTCGCCGCCCTTTTCGAGAGACCAATCGCAGGCCCCGATCCTGAAACCGCGCGCGGGCGCGGCACCCGGCGCGGCATGCCCGAGCACGCTGCCGAAGGCCATGGACGACAGGGCCAAGGTGGAACGCTGCATCATCGAGCGCCTGCTGATTCTGACGTGTCCGGACATCGTGAGCACCTCCGCAAAGGTTGGGTCTGTTCTATCATCGCGTTCAAGGCCGCGCGGCGCTCATCGCAGGAATCATGTCTCCTTGTGCAGCTAACCGCGTGCCGCCGCCCAAGTATAGCGCATTGCGCGCGCCGCGCCTTCATCCCGAAAAAAGAACCGGACCGGCACGCTCCGCCGGTCCGGCGAAAATGAAACAATCCCGTTCTAGTTATCGCTCGCTCTGGCCTTCTCGTACTCGGCGATAATCTGCTGGGAGACGTGTTCGGGAACTTCCTCGTAGTGGTCGAATTTCAGGGCGTAGCTGCCGCGGCCACCGGTCATGCTGCGCAAGTCCGTGGAATAGCGCAAGATCTCCGCCTCCGGCACCAACGCCTTGACGGTCTGACGGCCCCCGCCCAGGGGTTCCATCCCCATGATGCGCCCGCGCCGGCTGTTCAGGTCACCGTTCACGTCGCCCATGAACTCGTCGGGGACGGTCACCTCGATCATCATGACCGGTTCCAGAAGGCAGGGCTTGGCCTCTTTCACACCCTTCTGAATGGCCAAAGACGCCGCGATCTTGAACGCCATTTCCGAGGAGTCCACGTCGTGATAGGAACCGAAGTGCAGTTCGACCACCACGTCAACCACCGGGAACCCGGCGATGACGCCTCGCTCGAGCGCATCCTGGCATCCCTTGTCCACGTGCCCAATGTACTGCTTCGGAACCACGCCGCCCACGATGCTGTCAACGAACTTGTATCCCTCGCCGCGAACGTTGGGCGAGATACGCAGGTGTACATCGCCATACTGGCCGTGCCCGCCGGACTGTTTCTTGTGCTTGCCCTGGACGTCGGACTTGCCCTTGACCGTCTCCTTGAACGCCACTTTGGGCGTGCGGGTTTCGGCCTCGACGTGGTACTTGCGCTTCATGCGATCCAGCAGGATATCGAGCTGCAGGTCGCCCATGCCCTTCACAATGTGCTCGCCCGTGGAAGCGTCGCGGTAGTGGCTGAAAGTGGGATCCTCTTCCGCCAGCCGGTTAAGCGCTTCACCGATCTTGTCTTCATCCGCGCGGGACTTGGGAATGATCGCGAGTTTCACCATGGACTCCGGCAATTCGATGGGCGGCACCTTCACGTCGGTGCCCGGGGCGGCGATGGTGTTGCCGAAATGGGTGTGCTTGAGCTTAGTCATCGCGGCCAAATCACCGGGATACACCGCATCGACCTGCACCTGCTCCTTGCCGTTCATCATGTAAAGCTTGCCCGTGCGTTCCTTCGACTGGGTCGACACATTGTAGAAGTCGGAGTCGCTGCGCAGGGTGCCGGTGAGCACGCGGAACAACGTAAGCTGTCCCACATAGGGGTCCACGACGGACCGGAACACCTGCCCGACAAAGGGCGCATCCGGGCTGACCTTGAGTTCCACGCTCGCGCCGGAACCGTTTGTGGCCACGACCTTGCGTTCAAGCGGCGTCGGGAACGAGTGCGAGATGAGTTCCAGGAGTTCCGTGAGCCCGATCTCTTTTTCGACACTTCCCCCAAGGATCGGGACGATCTTTCCCGAGCGGATGCCATTGTGAAGTCCCTGGTCGAACTCATCCGGGGAAAGTTCGCCGGTCTCCAGGTATTTCTCCAGGAGAGCGTCGTCGGACTCCGCGACCACGTCCGCGATGCTGGAGCGAATCGCGTCGATCTCGTCGGCCAACTCGTCTGAGCGGCCCGTGAGAATGTTCACCGCTCCATGGAGCGATTCGCCCGAGCCCAGAGGGATCACCAGCGGAACACATTGGGTGCCATATGCACTGCGCAACTGCTCGACCACCCGATCAAAATCGGCGTTCTCGCGGTCGAGCTTGTTAATGAAGATGGCGCGGGGCGTAGTGTGAAGATTCGCGTAGCGCATGGCATGGTCGGTGCCGACCTGAATGCCTGTGGTGGCGTCCACCACGATGATAACCGCGTCCAGAACGGGGACCGAAGCAGCCACTTCCCCCAGGAAATCCGCGTATCCTGGATGGTCCACAAGGTGAATCCGGGTCCCTTTCCAATCCAGATGCGCCAGCTTCATGCTGATCGTCTGCTTGCGCTGGATTTCTTCTTCCAGATAGTCGCAGACCGTGTTGCCGTCCTGGATCTTGCCTAGTCGATTCGTTTTCCCGGCGGCATGCAGGACATGCTCGATGAGCATTGTCTTACCCGTGCCGCCGTGACCTAGGATGCCAACATTACGTACACTCCCCGACTCCGTACTTGCCATTGGAATATCCTCCGCCCCGTGAAACTACCGCAATCAGGCCGGCCAAGGAACTCAAGCTGCCCCGGGTGGATGGTCGCCGACTCCTACGACCGGAAACAGAAGTATAGCGTTCACAGACAGGGTCTACAAGCTTTCCCGCGGGGCTTTCCTGAAGGCCGTCCCCATGGACATAACACTGGCCACACGCGTCGCCTACCGGCAATTGAAGTCGAAAACTGCCTCTACCTTGTGCACTACATATATTACATGTTAGATTGCTCTAATAGCTCCTTCTGCATATTCCAGTCACATGGATATTTACTCCGCGCCACGCGCAGCATGGCCTCTATAGCGTCGCGAGACATTCCAGCTGGGCAGAAATTCTCCACAAACCTATAGCCAGAAACATTCAGCTCCAACAGGTCCTTCTGCATATCGTAGTCATTGGGGTATTCATCACGCGCTGCCCGCAGCATCGCGTTAATCACTTCTCGAGGCACTCCGGGTGGATTGAAGTTCTCCACAAACCTGTAGCCAGAAACATTCAGCTCCAACAGGTCCTTCTGCATATCGTAGTCATTGGGGTATTCATCCTGCCCTGCCTCAAGCATCGCCTTTATCACTTCCCGAGGCACTCCTGGCGGATTAAAGTTCTCCACAAACCTATAGCCAGAAAGATTCAGCTGCAAAACATCTTTCTGCATACCGTAGTCATTGGGGTATTCATCCTGCGCTGCGCGAAGCATCGCGTTTATCACTTCTAGAGGCACTCCGGCCGGACTGAAACTCGCGACATACCCATACCCCTTAAGCTGTTCATGACGCTCCTCCTCCCACATATCACGATCTCTAGGATACTCAGATCTCAACATACGCTCAATGTTGCGCATAACTTCAGATGGAGCCGCGAATACCTGCATACCTTGCCCCGCATACTCTGCTTTTCCCTCTTGGGGCGAGCTCTCAGTATTCAAAAGCTCCCTCTTCACGGTAGCGCAGGATTCCCGGTTACCCTGGCGCAATACAACCAAGTCCTCGCTATTCTCCGGGCAAGAATTGTCCGCTCGTCGCGAAGACCCTTCCACCAGGTCGAGCATCGAATTCTGATTCTCATATAGTGCCCCGCTGTTGATCAGATGAGCTATGCGCTCTCTAATTCGTCCCTCGACCCTCTTGCCGCTACTCCGAAACCCAAGATAGCGTGCTGTCGTACTCATCACGTCATCCACTGCAGTTGCAAACTGATTGCGCAGGACCAAGAGGATTGCCGCATCAAGCTCCTCCTCGCATATCAATGCGATATCTGCCCTCACGCGCCGCCGTACAGGAACTAGTGTCTGCACTGGATCGAACAAGAACCCACTAATACTCCTTATCTGGTTTGAATTGCAGGCATGCTGAATTCCCCGCTTGATCTTCTCCTGGATATTGCTGCCTGCTCGTTCGTATCCCCAGAGTGAACGAACCCTTCGCACCACTTCATCTTCATGTATTGGAGATTCGATGCGCACCACGTGCACAACAGTCAACGCGACTACACTGTGAGAAGCATCGAGAAGGCCAATTGAAGAGCCGTCGTGCGGCAGTTCGCTGCATTCACTGTACAAAGAGACGCCACGCGGCAATTCCAAATCGCCCGCCAAAGAAGATGCATTCCTCAGTGGCGTTAGACTGACATTGGATAAGCCCTCAGGCGCGTCGGCACTAGTCCCTCCACTATTCCAGTGCAGAGGAGAACAAATACCGAGTTTCTTCTCCAGTGGCTCTGATGTTTGGAGGTCCCTTGCTGCCTCTAACGCTGAGAGGAGGCTTCTACAGACTGTCTTGGTTCAGCCGGAAGTGGAGTGTGGCCACTTTGGGTTAGTGAATGATTCCGCCCTTTGGGCGGGAGTTTTCTGAGGCATAGCGGGTCTTTCGATCCGATGTTTTTGTTTGGGGATGGGGCG
>JADLCA010000410.1 GCA_020847495.1 Candidatus Hydrogenedentota bacterium
CAAGAAGATCGTAGTCGAGAAGCTCGACCGCAAGCCGGAGGAGATCACGCTCGAAGCGCGCTTCATCGATGACCTGGGGGCCGACTCCCTGGATTTGACGGAGCTGCTGATGGCGCTCGAGGAAGAGTACAATATCGACATCGACGACGAAGCGAACGAGATTCAGACGGTCGGCGACGCCGTCAAGTATATCGAGTCAAAGCTCTAACTAAGCGTCTCGCGCTCTTTCGAGCGCTTCGTATAGAACGTTGCTTGGTCCACCCAGTCCGTGGCAGAATCCCGCGGGCTGGGTGTTCAACTTTAGAAGGATACTATGGAGAACAAGGTCGTCATCACAGGCATGGGCGTCGTTTCCCCCCTGGGAAACGATGTGGAATCGCTCTGGAAATCCATCTGCGCGGGCCAGTCCGGCATCACGCCGGTCACCCGCTTTGACGCATCGGAACTGCCGACACGGGTGGCCGGGCAGGTTTCGCAGGAAGCCCTTGAAGGGCAATCCTCCAAGGATATCCGGCGTCGCGATCTATACACGATCTACGCGCTCATCGCGTCCGACCAAGCCTGGAAGCAGAGCGGGCTCGATATTGCCAAGGAGAATCCGGAGCGCTGCGGCACCGTCGTCGGCAGCGGTATCGGCGGCATTCACACGCTGGAAGAGGGCCACGCGGCCTTCCTGAACGGTGGCTACAAGAAACTCTCTCCCCTGACCATACCGAAACTCCTTTCAAACATCGCCGCGGGCGAGGTCGCTATTCAGCTTGGGCTGAAGGGCCCCAACCGCGCCCTCATCACCGCGTGCGCCACCGGCGCACAGTGCATCAGCGATGCCGCCAGCGCCATTCGGCTTGGCCAGGCGGACGTCATGGTGGCGGGAGGCTCCGAGGCCTCGGTGACCCCCTTCGCCATGGCCGGGTTCTGCGCCATGAAAGCCATGTCCCGGCGCACTGAGGAGCCGCAGCGCGCCAGCCGTCCCTTCGACATGGACCGCGACGGTTTCGTCATGGGCGACGGCGCGGGCATCGTCGTCTCGGAATCCGAATCCCACGCCAAGGCGCGGGGCGCGGCCATCTTGGGCGAGTTGGCCGGCTTCGGCGAAACCTGCGACGCGCATCACATCACGGCCCCGGTGCCGGACGGTTCCGGCGCCATCGGGGCGATGCGGGCCGCACTCGCGGATGCGCGTCTGACGCCGGATCGCGTGCAGTATTTCAACGCGCACGGCACCAGCACCAAGCACAACGACGCCTCCGAATCGCTGGCGTTGCAGACGGTGTTTGGCAGCGCCATGCCGCCGGTGAGTTCCACGAAGTCCATGACCGGCCACCTGCTGGGGGCGGCGGGCTCACTCGAAGCCATCTTATGTCTACTTGCCATTCGGGATGGCGTGCTGCCCCCGTCGATCAACTACGACACACCGGACCCCGAATGCGCCGTGAACATCATCGCGAACGAAGCCCGCGAGGCCCAAGTTGAGGTCGCAATGTCCAACTCTCTAGGATTTGGCGGGCATAATGCGTCATTAATCCTCAGAAGGTACAATGGTTAAAGGTGAGCGGGCTGACCAACTGCGCGCGTTAATGAGTCGATTGGATTTCGAGGTGCGGAACCTCGATCTGCTCGACCGGGCGCTGACCCATGCCTCCATCACGGCTGAGGATGAGGGCGCCCCCTACGACTACGAATCGCTCGAGTTCCTGGGTGACGCCGCGTTGGGCCTGGCGGTCGCGCACTACCTCTTCGAGCACAAGCCGGACTGCACCCCCGGCGAGTACAGCCGCATGCGCGCGAACCTCGTGAACCGCCGGTGCCTGGCCCGGCTGGGGCAGAAACTGAATATCGCGCCGGATATCCGCCTTGGCAAGGGCGAGGAATCCGCAGGCGGCCGGAACCGTTCCTCCCTGTTGGCAGATTGTCTGGAAGCACTGATCGGCGCCATCTACCTCGACCAGGGCTGGGAAGCGGCACACCGGTTCGTGGTCCAAACGTTCCAAGAAGAATTCCAGCTCGCGACCGAGGCCGAGGCAGGCTGGGACTACAAGTCGCGGCTCCAACACCTGTGCCAGGCAGAACGCATTCCGCTGCCCCGCTTCGAGGTCGTCCGCTCCGAGGGCCCGGACCACAAGAAAGAGTTCGAAGTGGAAGTCTATCTCCGTGGTATTCCGGCAGGGCGCGGCACTGGCCTCAGTAAGAAAGAGGCTGAACAAAACGCCGCCAAAGTGGCCCTCGAACACGACGCGTGGCGTGCGGCCGAAGACAACTGAACGAGGCTGCCTGCCCTAACATCCCCCTCGACCCTGCGGGTCTGCCCTCTTCAATGGGGGACCCATGAGCGCGTGCCCTTCGGGCCGCGCAGTCTTCGCGCCAGAAGTCCATGAGTTGCCCGAAAGGCTATGGATAACCCACAAAAATAGTGTTGCATATGTCCCCCTTCGAAGGGGGATCAAGGGGGATGTTCTTCGAGGCGCGCGCCCGGTACGCTGTGCGTCCCCGACTGCGTGGGCGTGCGCCAAGCCGCGCTACTTGTTGATATCCGCGAAGTGCGCCTCGATCTCTTCCGCGCGGCTCTGGGCCTTCTTCGCCTTGTCGAGACAGCCGGTCGCGCTCAACAGACTCGCCTCGGCCTGAAGCCGCACGGCCACGTCCGGATGCTCACACCCCAGCACCGTGTCCTGAATGTGTTCCGCACTGCGGAGCATGCACTTCGCCTCATCGTAACGGCCCTGGCTGGTATAAAGGGCGCCCAGGTTGATCATCACCGTCGCCATGTAGGGGTGCTCGCTGCGGTTCCCCATCATGTGCACCCGCATCGCGCGTTTCAGCAGGTTTTCCGCCTCCACGGCATTGCCCGCGTCATTCGCGACAAGCGCCAGCCCGTTCAGGCTGCGTCCCACCTCGATGTTGTAGAGGTCGTCTTCATTCAACTCCAACGCCTTCCGGTACAGGCACTCCACCTTGTCCTTGTCACCCGCGATGTAATGCAGGTCGGCGAGGTTGTTCAGCGTCGCGGGCACGAAACGGCTCTCCGGTCCGCACGATTCCTTGCGCAGGCACATGGCCTTCTTCAGGCACTCCTCCGCCTCGGCAAATTGTCCCAGCGCCGTGTACGCCATGCCCTTGCCATCCAAGGTGAAGGCGAGCCGGTGCTCTGCGCACGTGTCGCCCTCGGCCTGCGCGAACAACGCCTCGGCGTCGCGGTACTTACCCGCTTCGTAGGAGTCAATCCCCTGAAAATGGTGGGAAACCCAGAGGGTCACGTCTCCAGCCGCGGCCGTTCCGACACCGGCAATAAGTGCAAACGCGGCAAGACACGTCAATCGGCGGCGTGCCATGGCAAGCATCCTTTCCTCAGGTTGTGAGTGGGATTGCGCGGGGTGCAAACGCACAGAGCACCAGCCGCGCAGTCTTAGTAAGAATCATACCGGAGGGGAGTCAATCCGTCAATAGTTTTCCTGGACCGAAGCGGCGTTACAGCGGTTTGCAGCGAAGGTCCAACTCACGAACCCGGCGCCAATCCGCTCGACTATTCCATGAAGAGAGCGCAAGAAACGGGGACGACAACCATTTGCTGAAGTAAGTACTCGATAAACAAGGAAATTGCAGTTCACCCAAGTCCCACGTCAATGAACTCCAACGCCCACCCCCTGCTCACCTCTATGTGTGTTGAGGCTGATCCGGGCCGAAGAGTTCATTTCCGTTTGCGACAGCCTCATCGAAGTGCTTGCGGTTCTCTGTGCTCGAATCGATACGGCTAATAGTAAAAGGCTTGGCCAAATCCTTGATCGATCCGCCGAGTGTAAACAGCTTATCATCACACCGCAACCATCTGTCGTGGAACTCAGCATTTGCAATCAATCTGTACCCCGACTGTCCACGTTCAAGGGCGAAGAGCCGGGAGACATCAAGGAATTCAGAGATTCGCTTCGAGTCGGATTGCCCCCTCGACGCTTCCATAGGCAGTGTGACGAGTGTGATAAGCGCAGATCGTGGGGTATCGGAGAAGAACCGATGGAAGACCGTTTGGTCAAAGTACCTGTCAAGCCAAACTATGGACTCACGTACGGTTGAGCAGAGGTCTTTCACAAAACAATATGTGCTGAAGGGCGTCTGGGCCTCGTAAATCGCCGAGTCTGTCTTGGTTCAGCCGGAAGTGGAGTGTGGCCACTTTGGGTTAGTGAATGATTCCGCCCTTTGGGCGGGAGTTTTCTGAGGCATAGCGGGTCTTTCGATCCGATGTTTTTGTTTGGGGATGGGGCG
>JADLCA010000411.1 GCA_020847495.1 Candidatus Hydrogenedentota bacterium
CACGTCTCGCCATCGCCTTTGCATGCGTGAATCCAGTTCTCGTAGTGTCCCGGTGAACGCTTCAGCACCTGCGGCGGCAACGCGTAGTCCTTCATCTTCGCCCTCGGTACGAGGCTGACCGATTCGCCGCGGCCGCCGGTGCCCATGAACCCTTTCGTGCCGACGAAGATCTCATTGATGTCCTTCATGTCTTCGGGTGTCATACCGGCAGGGGGCGTGTAGGTACCAGCCATCTTGCCTTCATACCAATAGACTGTCACCGGACCCATCGTACCGCCGGGAACATACTGGTTGGGGCGCTCCGGAAAGTTCATCTTACACGCGTAGTGCGGGTAGGTGACCGGATTCACCCCCTCGACCGCGGTGCATTGGACACTGACGGGGCTGCCAAGCTGCAGTCCCCAGTTCGCCGGCCCGAGCATGTGGATGCCCCAATCGCCGATCATCTGCGAACCGTATTCCAGGAATCCACGCCAGTTGGACGGATGAATCTTCGAGCTGTACGGGTGCTTGGCCACGCGGCCGCTCCAGAGATTCCAGTCCAGCGTGGGGGGCACCGCCTCGGCGGCGGGCCATTCCGTGATGTCGCGCGCGAAGCCGCCGCCGCTCATCGAGTGGACCTCGGTAATGTCCCCCAGTTCGCCGCTCCAGATGATTTCGCAGGCGACCCGCGTCGCCTCGGAAGAGTATCCCTGGTTGCCCATCTGGGTGACCACGTTGTATTTCTTCGCGGCTTTAGTCAGAAGGCGTGCCTCCCAGACACTCTGGGTGAGGGGTTTCTGGCAGTACACGTGCACCCCGCGCTCCATGGCGTATAACGCCACGGCGGCGTGCATGTGGTCGGGTATGGTGATCGTGATCCCGTCAAGATTCTTGCGCTCTTTGTCGAGCATCTTGCGGTAATCCCGGTACAATTTCGCCTTGGGAAACAGCTCCGCCGCCTTCCGCAGGAAGTTCTCGTCCACGTCGCACAAGGCGTAGATGTTTTCCGTGCTGACGCTGCGGGTATCGTTCAGTCCCTGCATACCGCCCACGCCGACACAACCGATGTTCAGCTTTTCGCTCGGCGCTGCCTCGCCCGATGCCGCCAGGGCATTCCGCGGCACAATGGAAAAGGCCGTAATCACCGCTGTCGATGCCAGGAATTCCCGCCGTGTAAACCCCTTGTTACTCATACGAATCGCTCCTCACCCTTTGGCCCTGCTTCTCACACGGCACATTGTTGCAATCACGCCCGACGTGGATTGGACTTTCTCCGCCCGGACAGTGTCCCCCGCGCGCAGGAGCATCCGCCCCGTTCTGCCTCGCCCCTGCGGCACACAAGCATTCTCGCACGAACGGGGACCGGATGCGAACCGAAGTCCCCGCTGCCCCTGACCCGAAAAGCTGTACTCTTGCGCGTCGTTAACGCGCCCCCTATAATGGCGCATCCGCGGAGTCTGACTGCGGACTGCAAGCCGTCTAATCCGCATATCTCACCGCCCCCCGCGTAGCGGGCGGTGAGATATGCTCTGGCAATGGCCCGCAGGCTCACTGGATAGGATTTTTCACACGCACATCGTGCAAGCAAGAAGGACGTGCCGGGGTCTTGCAAACTGATGAATCAACTGGGATTGAGAGATTAGCGATGTGTGCGTGTGAGAAATCCGGGCTAACAGGGGTATCCCATGCATATCGTTGTACCTCGCGAAGTTCAGGCCGACGAAACACGTGTGCCGGTCATTCCCGAAACCGCCGCGAAATTCATTAAGAAAGGGGCCGCCGTCACCATCGAATCGGGGATGGGGCTCCCATCCGGTTACCCGGACAGCGCATACGAGGCTGCGGGGGCGGAGGTCAGCGTGGACCGCGTCGGCCTGCTCGGTTCCGCGGACGTCGTGTTGCGCATTCACAAGCCGCCGGTGGAGGAAGTCGCGCTCCTGAAGCGCGGCTGCATTCACGTGAGCTTTCTGGACCCCTTCAACGAGCGCGCCCTGCTCGACGCGCTCGTGCAGGCAGGCGTCAGCGCGATCAGCATGGAGATGATCCCCCGCACCACGCGCGCGCAGAAAATGGACGCCCTCAGTTCGCAGGCAAGTCTCGCGGGCTATGTCGCGGTCATCCTCGCGGCCGAGCGCCTGCCCCAGATCTTTCCGATGATGATGACCCCCGCGGGCACGATTAAACCGTCGCGCGGGTTCGTCATCGGCGCGGGCGTGGCCGGATTGCAGGCCATCGCCACCGCCAAGCGCCTCGGCGCACGGGTTGACGCCTTCGATACGCGGCCCGTCGTCGAGGAGCAGGTCGCCGCGCTCGGCGCCAAATTCGTGAAGGTCGACCTCGGCGAGACCGGCCAGACCAAAGACGGTTACGCGAAAGAGCTCACGCCCGAACAACAGCAGCTCCAGCGCGACGCCATGGCGAAGGTGTGCGCACAGTCGGATGCCGTGATCACGACCGCCAAGCTCTTCGGACGCAAAGCCCCCATCATTGTCACGCGCGCCATGATCGCCCAGATGAAGCCCGGCAGCGTCGTCGTCGATCTCGCCGCCGAATCGGGTGGTAACGTCGAGGGTGTCGAAGTGGACAAGGAAACGGTCGTGGACGGTGTCCGTATCCTGGGCTATTCAAACCTCGAAGGCCGGGTCCCCGTCCACGCCAGCCAGATGTACTCGTCGAATCTCGGCAGTCTGCTGGAGGACTTCTGGGACAAGGAGGCCAAGGGGCCCGTACTCCGGCTCGACGACGAAATCGTCAAGGGCTGCCTCGTAACGCACGACGGCGCCCTCTTCAGTGAAATGCTCAAGAAAGTGTTGGACGGCAAATAGCCAGACCAGGGAGAGCAACATGCTCCTGCTACTTCTATTCACGTTTGTACTGGCCATCTTTCTGGGCTTCGAGCTTATCTCGAAGGTACCCGCCACGCTGCACACGCCGCTGATGTCCGGGTCGAATGCGATATCCGGCATCACGATAGTCGGCGCCCTGATCGCGGCGGGCGAAACCGATACCGGCTGGGTGAGCTACGTGCTCGGTACCGCGGCGGTCGCCTTCGCCACGATTAACGTCGTGGGCGGCTACCTCGTCACCGACCGCATGCTCGCCATGTTCAAAAGCAAACAAGGGGGCGGCAAAGCATGAACACCGCAATCAATCTGAGCTATATCGCCGCCTCGATCCTGTTCATCTACGGATTGAAAGCGCTGAGTTCCCCTGCCACGGCCCGCAAAGGCAATCTCACATCCGCCGTGGGCATGCTGATTGCCGTCGTGGCCACGCTTCTCGACAAACACATTATCGGCTACCAATGGATAGTGGCGGGCGTGATCATCGGAACCGCCGCAGGCGCGATCGCGGCGATGCGCGTGCCCATGACCTCCATGCCGGAGTTCGTCGCGCTGTTCAACGGCTTCGGAGGTATCGCCAGTCTCATCGTCGGCTGGGCCGAGTACGAGCGCAACCTGCCATCCTGGACGCAAGGCGTCCCGCACGGCGGCGACACCCCGATCGCATTCACCGCCACCGCCATCTATCTGGCCGTCCTCATCGGGGGGGTCACATTTACGGGCAGCATGGTGGCCTACCTGAAACTTTCGGAACGCATCAGCGGCAAGCCTTTCCTGTTCAGCGGCCAGCAGATCGTGAATGGCCTGCTGCTCCTGGCCGTGCTGGGCTGCGGCATCGCATTCGCCGTGGCCCCGGCGGACACCTATTCGCTGTTCATACTGGCTATCGCCTTGTCGTTTGTGCTCGGCGTCATGGCGACGATTCCCATTGGCGGCGCCGACATGCCTGTGGTCATTTCGCTGTTGAATAGTTATTCGGGCCTGGCCGCCTGCGCCGCCGGCTTCATCATTCTCAACACGGTGCTGATTGTCAGCGGCTCTCTCGTGGGTGCGAGCGGAATCATCCTCACGATGATCATGTGCAAGGCCATGAACCGCTCGCTCGGCAACGTGCTCTTCAGCGGGTTTGGATCCGCCACGACGAAAAAATCGGGCGCCGCAGCGCAGGGCGAGGCGAAAGCCTTGTCACCGGAAGATGCCTACTACGTGCTGGAGGCCGCGCAATCCGTGGTCTTCGTGCCCGGTTACGGCATGGCCGTCGCGCAGGCGCAACATGTCGTGCGCGAACTCGGCGAAGTGCTGCAGAAGAACGGCGCCGAAGTGAACTACGCCATCCATCCCGTGGCGGGCCGCATGCCCGGCCACATGAACGTGCTGCTCGCGGAAGCGAACGTACCGTACGAGCAATTGGTGGAGATGGACGCCATCAACCCGATGATGGACAGCGTGGACGTGGCCATCGTGATCGGCGCGAACGACGTGGTCAATCCCGCCGCGCGTCAGGACGAGTCGAGCCCCATCTACGGCATGCCGATCATTGACGTCGACAAGGCGCGCAGCGTGTTCATCCTGAAGCGCTCCATGGCCTCCGGATTCGCCGGCATCGACAACCCGCTCTTCTTCGCCGAAAACGCCCGCATGGTCTTCGGCGACGCCAAGGCAACGGTCCAATCCCTGCTCGCGCAGTTCAAAGAGGCGTAAACCGGGCCGGGAAACGCCCCGCGTCTCGCCGCCGCATCGATATGGAGTGCGGCTGCTTGCCCCTGCTTTCACTAAGCAGGCTTGCCTGCGGCTTTCGTGAGTAAACCGGCCCCGCTCCCGACGGAGACACAGGCGAGGGCGCCTGTGCCACACGTATGTCTACCCTTCCTCGTTTTGCCAAAGCTCTTGAAGTATTTGTGCAGACC
>JADLCA010000412.1 GCA_020847495.1 Candidatus Hydrogenedentota bacterium
AGATCACCCTGGTCACCGGTGATGGCTACTCGCCCGCGGGTGGTGTCCACTCCATTCGAATTCGCGACAACGACAACATCTGGATAGGGAGCCTGGAGTTCATGGGGGCCCAATTTGGAATCACCATGGAGCTTGTGCAGCAAGGCGGCACGTTTGTCGATGGCCGGATTCTTAGTCCGGGCACCACGATTTTCGAAGGCACACCGGACGAACGAACGGTTTCCGGTACGACCTTCCCCATCGCCAACGATGGTTACGAATTGATCCTGACCGGCACGACGGCCAGTGTCTTCAGTGCGGTCACGGAAGATATCTCCATCGAGATGCCCATCGGCGTGGATACGACGGTGCCGTTTCTTCGCCGTTTCGAATTTGAATCCGATCCCAATCGAACCCTCGACCCCGGCGAGATCGCGGATGTATATGACCCCACAACGATGATAAGCGGGATCATGCGGGATGTCACGGAACCGCCGGCCGGAGCAAAGTCTCTGGGGCATCTTGGCCATGTAAGCGAGGGCACGTTTACCATCATGCCGCTTAGACCCGTTCCCGTGATTGAAGCTGTCTTGTCGCCGGAAACGAAGTAACCTGGAGGAACGCTTCGGAATGAACCGTCACATGCTTACGCTGCCGCGATTCCAGGCACTTCTTGGCGCAGTCGCACGGACTTCCCTTGGAATTTGGCTCATGACCGCCTGCGCGACGGCCCAAAACGATCTGAGCCTGGTCACGCCAACGGTCGAGTATCTGAATGAGCTGAGTAACACCTCCGCGCCCGGAGGAAACCTGTCCAACACCATCTCGACGACCGCCGTCTTCTTTGGCGGTACAGTCGGGCCTTACGCCATTCCCAACTCGGGAGATACCCCGGCCGTACCCGCCGCAGGCGGCATTCTCATTGCAGAATCCTCTTTTGGCCAGGCCTTCTCGCGCACAATTCCCTTTGCCAATTTCGATTCTCAACTCATTGACCAGGCCCGTGCCGAACTGTTCTATGCAGATGCCATCGCACAAGGCAAGGATCCGCTCATCACGGCATTCCGATTCATCAACCTGCTCTATGCCGACAACAGCGGCACCGACGACCCCTTCAGCATCCTGGAGACCACGGTCAATCTGGGCGGCAGCAACGTCGCGAATGTCCTGCAGGGACTGTACAACACGACGATCGATGACACCGACAGCATCTTCTCCGAAGGCGAGCGCAGTGCGCTGGCGGAAAGGCTTTTGCGCGAGGCGCTCCGCTTTGCGCCCACCAGTGAAGATATCGCGAACAGCATCCTGGACATTGCCTACGCGCGCGCCGTTGCAAACGGCATCATCGCGAAGGAATACGTGGTCCTCGCCGCCCAACAGAACATTCTGCCGGCGCCTCCTACAGGTTTCGTTATCGACAATGAGATTCAATACCTGGAGACGGCGCTGGAACTAACGAAATCGGCAACAGAACCGTATTTCACCCTTTTCCAGGACCGAATCGGCGTCAACACGACTCTGGTGGATCCGGTTCAGCAGGATAACCCTCCCTTCGGGTACTACATCTTCCAGAAGCTTGTTCCCCGCCGGCCTTTGTTCGTGGATGGGTTTGCCCCGCGCAATCCGGGAACAACCGATCCAAACACCGGCGAATACACTCCTGGAACCCCGACTGGCGGTACCCTGCTGCCGCTTGTGGATCAGAACGGGCAGCCCATCTCTCTGGTCCTTCAAGGGTACAAGGACTGGGCTTTCCTGTGGGACAATCTGCGTGATCAGATGCAAATCACGAAGGACCTCGGGCGTCTTTACGGTCTGCGTGGAGGCATTGACGACGAAGGTAAGCTCGACCGCGACAAAGCGCTTGAACTCATCGACGAGGCGCAACAACAGGGACTGCTGCGCGCGAATGTGCTCCTGGGCGTCTTCCCCGACTTCGAACCACAGCCGGGAGATGTTTCGGGTATCGCCGAATCCATTTCGGGGGCCTATACGTCCATTTCAGAATTGGATTCGGTACGGGACTTCCTCACGGGAAGCAACAATCTGCTCGGGTACAGCCCCGACTTTCTGATGCTGGTTCAGAATTTCGTCGGTCTTGTGGCGACGGAACAGGTTTTCGACTCCTTTGATGCATTCATCGCCTGGCTCACGCAGGACAACTCGCCGTTGCTCACTGCGCTTAATGACTACGAACAGGCTGTGGACAGTTATGACGAATACCGTGGCACCATTGACGAACTGGCTACGCAGATGCGTGACTCCACGCTCGGCTACAGGGACCGTTTGACACAGATCACCGGGATTGATCCCGGTCCCGACCCGCGCAATCCCCTCGACCCGAGGTACCTGAACCCCGAGGACAACGCGGGCAGCGAGATCTTCCAACAGCTCATCAGTATCGAGAAGGCGCGGCTGCAGATTCGACGCAACGCCCAGGAGATAACCAACAATCAAGAACAGATCAGCATTGAAGTCGCGCGCCGGGCGGAGGAAGAGCAGATCAACGCCGACCTTCAGGACCTGATCATTGACTACGGCGACCAGCAGGCGGATCTCACCGAGGAAATTGGCGCTATCAACGCGGCCCAGGCCTTCGCCAACGAAATGGCGGCAGCGGCCGACGCCTTTGGCAGTCAGCCCGACATGAACATCGCCGGCGGTGTCGTCCACACGATCAACGCGGTAGCGCAGGCGGCGTTCGAGGTCGGCAAGGCGTTCCTCGAAGGCGATAAGGAACAGCTTGCTGCCCAGGAAGAAGCGGATATCGTCGCCAAGCAGGACCTCCTGCTCGACAACAATAGTCAGGCCCTCATCAAGAACCTGATGCTGGAACAGAGCATTCTCGCCATTGACTCACTCGAGGCCGCGCTGCTTCTGGCCCAGGAGATATCCATCCTGGACGGTTTGATGATCGAAAAGCAGCTGAACGAGACTCGTCTGCTTGAGTCGGGGCAAAACCTCGTCAACCGGTTCTTCGCCGACCCCGTACACCGGCTCCGGGTGCAGCGCGATATGCTGTACGCTCAACAAAGCTACGAAGTCGCGCAAAACTGGATCTTCTTCGTGCTGCGCGCCTTCGAGTACAAGTGGAATGTCCCCTTCATCTATTCGGATCCGACGGGCGCCTGGTCGATTCAATCCATCTTCCGTGCCCGCAATGCATTGGAACTGAACCGCCTCAAGAATGCCCTTACGGCCTTTGACGGATTGCTGCAAGGCACGTCACGGACGGACGACCGCTTCGATTGGTTCTCGTTTACCGAGGACTTCCTCGGGTACAAGCAACTCGCTGAGGACGGCGTCACCGAATTGACGTATCTCGATCCAAACGTCGGCGACGTTGTTACCGCGAAAGAGATCTTCCGCAGGCACCTCAAGGCGAACCTGAATGAGGACGGCGTGATCCACTTGGTATTTAACACGGTGAAGGACAAGGGGACTTTCTTCCGGGGGCCGCGGTACACGAGTAGCGGTACCGTTCTCAGCCCCGGGCAATACCTGGACAAGATCATCTGGATGAAGATCAATGTCCCGGGCTCCCATGCCGCGCGAAACAGGACGGTTACGGCCCGTCTGGCCTATGGAGGCACGAGCTACCTGCGGACGCCGGTAGCGGGCGTCATCGATCCGAACCAGCCAGACCGGATCGAGGATGAATTGACCGCATGGTCCTCGCGCTTCTTCTACTTCGACCCGGGTAAGCCTTTCGCCAATCCACCCGTCGCGGCGGGCTGGCGGTTCAAGGATGCGCAGGAATCGGTTGTGCCTCTGAATCTAGGTGAGACCGATGAGCGTCCCGATTCCGTATTGGAAATTGAGGTGTTCAAGGAGCGCAGCGTCGCGACGACGCAGTGGGAGATGGACATCTTCACCGAGGAAGATGGCGAGCAGGTCCTCGACATAGATGCCATGGATGACATCGAGATCTTGTTCTACCACACTTCCAAGGATCGTTTGCGCTAGCACAAATGGAATCAACACGGGGCAGCGCCTGGGTATCAGCCCGTAGCGTACCGGCCCTCTGGTTGAGAGGATTGACGACACATGCACAGCACCACGCAGAGGAGACGGAGCATGAAACGGTTGTTCATCGCACTGGCGATCCTGGCCGGAATTGGGACCCCCGCGTTTTCCCAATCCGCCACGGAAGTCCCCAGTCTCATCAACTACCAGGCGACGCTGACGGATGCCAACGGCGACCTCCTGGAGGACGGCACCAGCTACGAAATCGAGTTTCGTGTATGGGACGCCACGACCGGTGGCAACCTCATCTGGGGTACGGCCTACACGGTAACGGTATTGGGCGGACGCCTCAACGTCATGCTTGGCGCGACTGGCGGCACTCCGATCGCCGGCGCTGCCGTGAGCGACATTGCTTTCGCGTTCACGGAGGAGAATCGCTACCTCGGTATCACCATCACGAAGGATACGGATGGTGTTGCCATAGCTGGGGCCACAGAAGTGTTCCCGCGCCAGCAGGTCATCAGCGCGCCGTACGCGTTGTCCGCGAAGAACGGCGTCCCGCGTGGATCGATCCTGCCCTATGCCGGTTCGACGCCGCCGGCTGGATGGTTGCTTTGCGACGGATCTCAGCAAGATACCGCCACCTATCCTGAACTGTCGGCGCTCCTTGGCGTGACTTGGGGTTCCGCAGCTGCTAACAAGTTCAAGCTGCCGGATCTTCGCGGTCTCACGCTGATCGGTGCCGGCACGGGCGCGGCGGTGAGTGGTCTCTCGGCACGAACGCTCGGCAACTACCTGGGTGAGGAGCGGCACACGTTGACCATTGATGAAATGCCGAGCCATAACCACACGCTTTCGGATTATTACCACGACGTCGGTGATTATGATGTCATCGAAGACTGCGGAGGCTGCGGTAATGATCTACCTCAGGGAAGCGTGGATGCGCACGACCGCACGACGAATTCAACCGGCGGTGGACAAGCGCACAACAACATGCAACCATCGGCTGTGGTCAACTACATCATCAAGTTCTAGGCCAGTTCACCGTTGTTTGCCATTTCCGCATTGCGCTGGGTACGAGCACGGAAAGAGGATGGATTGAAATGATACGTCGACTGATCGCCTGCACGGCCTTGGCAATCCTGTTCCCTGCCTGGCATGGCGCCGCCCTCGCCGACCCGGCGCTGGTTCTCCCCAATGTGGAGACCTATCGTGGCGGAACGGCCGCCATGCGTCTTCGCCTCGAGAACGGCGACCAGAGCTACGCGGGGGTCAACGCGAAAATACGCGTGCCCCAGGGCACCACAGTGCTCAATACCGTGCGCGGGGCGCTCTTGCCAGGTGATTTTTCAGTCGACACCTATCTTTTTAATGATGGCACATCCGATGTAATCGGCGTTCTCGCCTACTCCGGTACCGGGATCACCTCCAGCAACTCCGGCGTACTTGTTGTGATGAACCTCGCGATTGATACGGCAGCGCCTGTCGGTCAGCAGAACGTGCAGTTCTCCGGCGAAGTGACGGGCCTCTCCAATGAAGACGGCTCTGAATCCGTTGCCCACACCGTGAGCAACGGAATTCTCACAATCACCGCCGAGGCGAATCCCAACATCAAAGTCACGCCAAAGAAGCGTTACGTGCCTTACAGCGCCGGTCAAGTCACGTTCAACGTGAAGAACAGCGGCACCGGAAGCATGCCGTGGACCGCCAAAGTGGGCAAGGGCAAGGACTGGGCGTCCATCACCGGTCCGGCAAACGGTACGAATTCGGGTTCCTTTACCGTTTCATTTACTCCCAACCTGGGTGTCTCGGAGCGCACGGCCGTCATTCGCGTGACTGCTCCCAATGCGCCAAATAGCCCCTTCAAGGTTAGGGTTGTTCAAGGCACCCAGTCGACAGGTCTCAAGAGTGTCGAAGGAACCAGTTCCAGCGCTCTTAAGGCCCTGTTGGACGAGTTGCGCAAGAAACTGGCCGCGGCGCTGGTTGATGGTGGCGCTGCAACTACATTTGCCCCGCTCCTTCCCGGCAGGCCAGACGGCGATGGCATCTTTTCACTTCGGCGTGACGGCTCTATCTTCGTCCGTGTCCGCTCCGATGAGCCGATAAACCCAGACACCGTGCGGGTGGATATCCTACGCGAGGCTGATGGTGACGGCCAGACCCTCTGGCTGGGCACGGAGGAAGGAGATCTTAGCGATGGGTGGATCGTGTACTCCCCAGGCGCCTCATGGATTCCCGGCGAACTGATCACCTTGACTGGTGCTGTAGAGACGGCCTCCGGAGCCTTGCTGCAAACGGAATCCCACACTTTCCGGGCCGAATCCCTGTCGGAGTCAACCGCTCGCGCACTTACGCCGGGCTCAGGCGATTCCTCGAAGCCTGTCGAAGTGAGCGATGTCCGTTCTCTTGCAGGTGGCGTCGGCCCCGTCTACCGCGTTGCGGAAGACCATGCGTTTGACGTGCCTCAGCGCGTGTGGTTGCCTGTCCCCGAAGGGTTCAGCGGTTCCGACCTTGCTGTATTCTACTACCAGCCCATGGGCGACGCTGCCGGGTGGTATCCCGCCGAGAATGTGGAGGGGTGGCTGGTTTCAGGAAGCGTCACGGTCGAGAGTGTGGATGGTGCTGCGTACATCGGCCTGGACGTTCGCCACGGGGCGATCCTCCAGTTGGGTGTCCCTCTGGAAGCGGCTGGCGCTTCGATTGCCCCGCTGCGTGTGGGCGGTTTGGCACTCGCCCTTGGCGTTGTGCTTCCCGCGCTGCTGATGCTGTCATGGGCACTGCGCCGAATCAGACGGAATCCTTCTTGATCGGATGCTGCCAGGCGCTTGGAGTGACCGGCCACGGCGCGTGGCATTCCTCAGGCTCCGGGACGCGCACTTTCCTGGTCAGCGGTCCTCGAAATCATCTACCGTGACCAGGTTCCGCCCGGCGTCCTTGCTGTGGTACATGCAGTTGTCCGCGCGCGAGATCAGGGTAGACACGGTGTCGTCGTCGCGGACGAGGGCCGCGCCGACCGAGATGGTCACCTGGATGCGGTCATTGCTGGTTTGCCGCGAGGTATTTAGCACGAGGATCCGCAACCGGTCCGCAGTTTTGGCCAGCTCTTCCAGGTTTTGCGCCGGAAGTACGATCAGGAATTCCTCGCCTCCCCAGCGTGCGACAAAGTCGAAGCTACGCAGCGCGCCCTTGAGGGTTTGCGCAATCATCTTCAACACCACATCTCCGGTGGCGTGTCCAAAGCGGTCGTTCACCTTCTTGAAGTGATCCACATCGACGAAGGCGACCCCGAAAGACCTTTGATAGCGTTCCCATTCGCTGAACTTCTCTTCAAGGAACCGATCCGCGTACCTGCGATTCGCCACGAGGGTCAACGGGCACATCAACGCTTGGGCTTCCAGTTCGGCTATCCGCTCAAAAGCCACAAGGTTCACCGCCATATCTGTGAAGCTCTCCAGTGCTCCTACAATGACGCCTTCTTCATTCCAGATGGGAGAAGTCCAAACGACCACCGGAAGCCGATGGCCCTCCTTGTGCCGCAGATACACTTCCGAACGTCTGGGTTGGCCATCCTGAATCGACAATTTCAGCGGACAGTCCCCCGTGCATAATTGCACTCCCTCCTGATTGATATGATTCAGGATGTTGGACGCACAGCAACGGCCCAGGACCTCCGCCCGGGAATACCCGGTGATCCTCTCGGCGCCCTTGTTCCAATATTGGATGTTACGCTCCGTATCGACGAAGTAGACTCCCTCCTGCAGATTGTCCATGAGAGTCTCGAACATGCTGTGATTCAGAAGATGACCATCCATGATTGACATCTCCGTTCCAACCGGTTTCCGGTTCTATCTGGTGTGTTTCAAAACCCTCTTGCGCCCGTCATTATCTTGATTCAATGCATCGCTTCGGCTCGTGTTGGTGACACGCGCCCTACAGGCCACGAAGTTCCTCTTCCGAAAAGCCCCGGAGGTATACGCGCAGGTCTCGCATCCATCCGTTGAAATAGTCTCCGGCGCCGAACCCGATGCGGAGCGGTATTCCCTCACCCAGGTCGTAGGCCGCGGAATTGAGTGGTGCGCTGGACCCCGTGAGTTCGCCGTCGCTGTACAGAAAGAGACGGTTGTCACGGCGGACGGCTGTGATGCGGTGCCAGCCTGAACCGAGCGCGTGGTCGCATGTGACGTTCCGGCCCGCCTCGATGCTGAAGACCCGGCCCGAGGGAAGGGTGCCGCAGAACAGCCTCCCCCGGTAGAGGGCCATGGACCATGCACGCCGGTACTTGTTGTCTGACGTGTCCAACGCCTGTCCGATGGGCGTCCAAGCGCCGTCTCTGTCCAGACGATAGACCTGCGCGGACGGCAACGTGCCCGTGTAGAGCTTGCCGTTGTACGTCATCATTCCCATGGTTTCGAGTTCACCGGCGGGTCTTCCCACGAGGCTCCATGCGCCGTCCACGTTCATGCGGTATACATGGGCCTCCGGCCATGTGGAGACGTGCAACAACCCGCCGTACACAGCGAAGCTGTAGTCCTGGGAGATGGGCGGGCTAATACTTCCGCCGACATAGGAAAAGGTCTTGCCGTCATACCGAAACGGTCCGCCCGGTCCGTCGTAGGAGACCATGTACAAGGCTCCGTTGAACGCGCACGGATTGAGCACTCGCCGTCCCGGATTGCCGCAATAGTCCCACCGCGAACCCCCTGCGTGGCGGTACAGTCCAAAGCCGTCTTTCTTGAGCGTCGTCGCGTGGAGGGCGCCCTGGTAGACGGCCAGCCCGCCAAGGGTCACGGACTCCCCTGTTTCGGGGTTCGCTAGCGCGCCGCAGAACGCCCATTCCTGGCTGCCTTCGTACCGGTAGATTCTCCCTCCCGGCGTGGTGTTCGGCGAGGCTGGCAAGGCCGAGCCCGTGGTGTCGTACCAGGAGGTACCCGCATACAGACTGCCATTGCACACCGCCAGCGCGGCGACGGCGTTGCTCGCATCCGGACTCCCGCAATCCGTCCACTTGCCGTCCCCGTCATAACGGTAGACGTGTCCCGCCTCGCCCTCCAGCGGTTCACAGGTTCCCGCGTACAAAGCGCCCTCATGCACGGCGAATCCAAAGACAAGAACCGCGTTGCCCGGACGGCCGCAGTCGGTCCACTCGGGTTCCAGTTGGCCGTTGTCGATTCCAAAGTAAAGGTTGCGGTAGTTGGGCTGGGAGTTGCCAACCCCCGAATAGGTCGCCAAACCGAGGTTCAGCCCCCGGCGCGCGTCCGGATCGAAAGAAGTCAGGATGTCCCCGGGCGCGTCATCCAACGGCTCCTCGACAAAGATGTCTACGGATACCGTGAAGTCCTGCGCGCGAAAGGCCGGGGCAAGAGTTCCCGGCACTTCGAGAAACGCCGATTCCCCGTCGAAACGTGCGGCGTGACTGCCGTCCGGCGCGGCCAAGTCAAACACGACTCCGTGATTCTCCGCGTGGCGGCCATTCCCGGAGCTGTCTTGGGCATCCTCCGTAAGGGGCCAGTGCGCGTCCGGCCCGGCGGGGATGTCAGTCTCCGCAGCGAGCGCAATACCTGTTGTGAGTCCCCATCCGATTGCGATTGCCAACAGAGATATTCTGTGCATTTTCAGCTCTTGCCTCCTACTGAAGTTACACGATCGCTCATTCTCGCCCCGAATGGAGTCATCATATGACTTACTCGTCATAGACACGAGGACACAAAGCCTCTCTTGTTTGAAAGACAGGCTTCACCACTCTCTCCGGCATGGAGTGCGTTTTGGCCTGTGCGCTCCAAGTTCCACCCGTACAGCACACATGCAGTATAGCACGGCCCACGGGGGCGTCCCACGTTCGGGCCCGTTTCCCGCGCCTGGGCCGGTTGAGGATGACATCCCTTGGTACTATACTCTTCCCACAGGCAGGCATCCTGGCGGCGTGGGCCAGGCAGAGACTCGTGAGGGACGGCTCGTTGTGCGTTGGGTCTTGCTGGTCGCATCTCCCACACGGCGGCTCCCCAATCCACTGGCCCGCAACAGGAGAGGGTCACTATGTTTCGCATCGATGCAAACAAACCGGTTCAGTTCTGTGATGGGCTCAGCCGGCGCGACTTCCTTCATGCGGGCGCGTTGGCCGCCATGGGGTTTACCCTGCCGGGTTTCCTGGGCCTGCAGTCCGCAGGAGCCGTATCGCCAGACAAGGACATGAACTGCATCTTCCTGTTCCTTGTTGGAGGCCCCAGCCAGCTCGATACCTTCGACATGAAGCCGGACGCCCCCGCCGAGATCCGGGGACCCTACAAACCCATACGTACCAACAATCCCGATATTCAGATCTCCGAGATTTTCCCAAGCCTCGCGAAGCACGCCGATAAGTTCTCTATCATTCGCACGCTCCATCACGAGGCCGCCGGGGTGCACGACACTGGCCACCAGATGATGCAGACCGGCCGCCTTTTTCAGAACGGAATAGAGCAGCCCCATGCGGGCTGTGTGCTCGGGTACCTGCGCGGCGCACGGAACGGCTTGCCCGCCCATGTGATGATGCCCCGGCCCATCGGCCCCACCGGCGGCAATATGCCCCACGGCCAGACGGCTGGCTTCCTCGGGAACTCCTTCGAGCCTTTTCTCGTGAACGCCAATCCCGACGTGCCTGGATTTGAAATGCCGGACCTGCTGCCGCCGGATTACATCTCATCCGTGCGCATCGACCGCCGCCGCAGTCTGCGCGAATTCGTCGATCAGTCCGTGGCACAACTGGAGAAGAACCCGGCTTCGCGTCTGCGCAACGAGAACCTCCAACGGGCCTACACACAGATGTCCTCCCAGACGGCACGGGACGCGTTCGATCTTTCCCGGGAACCCGGGGTACTGCGGCAGGCTTACGGCATGAACACGTTCGGACAAAGCTGTCTGCTTTCGCGCCGCCTCATCGAACGCGGCGTGCGCTTCTGCACCGTCAACATGTTTGAGACCGTGTTCAACGAAATCACGTGGGACATTCACGGTTCCGCGCCCTTCAGCCCAATCGAGTGTTACAGCGACTTCGTCGGCCCAATGCTGGACCATGGCCTCGGGACCTTGCTCGAGGATCTCAAGCAGCGCGGCATGCTCGAATCAACCCTCGTGGTCGCGATGGGCGAGTTCGGACGTACCCCGAAGATCAACCCTGCCGGAGGGCGCGACCACTGGCCGCAGGCGTGGTCCATATTGATGGCGGGAGGAGGGATTCAAGGAGGTCGTGTCGTTGGCAGGACTGACGAGATCGGCGCCTTCCCCGTGGACCGTCCCACCACGCCTGCGGAAGTTACGGCCACGGTCTATCATTGTCTTGGCATCGATCTCGATACCGTGCTGCCAGGTCCCGGCCAACAAGATGTACCCCTGGTCGACTATGGCGTCAAACCCATTGCGGAGCTCTTCTGAGCCCGAGTTCGGCCGTTGAATGGGACGTGCCCTGCACAATGCGCAGACTTCGCGACGCGAAGCACGCTGCCCGGCGCGAATGGCACGCCGCCGGGGGCGCTCCTCATATGGCCTGTTCGCTGGCTTCCTGATACAGACGTTCGATCGTGGCCGATATGTCGCTCTGGGTCGCCATGACCGGCCTTACAGACCGGTGACTGGCGCGTTCCACATCCTCGATGGCGATGAGATTCAGCGGGTCCACCATCGCCAGCACCAGCGACTCTTCACTGGCCCGCAATGGAACGCACCGGTGGTGAGACGCAATCCGGGCGCTGATCAACGATGCTGCCGCCGGATCGACCGAGCCGCGGTCCAGCCGCACGAACAGGACCCGGTGCTGGGCCGCCAGGGCCTGTGCGACGACTTCCTCGCTTGCGGACCCCTGCTCCACCAGAATCTCCGCGAGCGAGCGCTGGGGGTCTTCGCTCTGCTGTGCCAGGGCCTCCTCCAGCTGGCTTTGCGTGATGACTCCCGCTTCGAGCAGGATCTCATCCATCTGACGCCGGGGCAGGCCGTCACGCTCTCCCTTCGTCTTGCGCGGGGCCGCCGCTTGGCGTTCATTACTTGCCTGGCGCTCCTGCTCGGCCTTCCGCAGACTTTCCGCCTCGACCGTCAGCTTCAGACTCTCCGAGCGCAGCGATTCCACCTCCCGAAGGGCATCCGCGAGCTGCTGGGCGAGCACGGCCTTGGTGCCATTGGCCGTTTCCATGCGCAGCCGTGTCTCCAGTTCATTCGCGCGCGCGCGCTCCGAATCCAGCAAGCGCTCCGCCGCGCCCACTTTCTCCGCAGAACTCTCGAGACCCTCGATCGTTTCGCGCGCCTCTTCCAGCTCGGCTCGCACCGCCTCCAATTCCTGCGAGATGGAAGCCTCGGCATCCCCGGCGCTCAATGCTTCTTGTTTGAGGGACTCCACCTCGGACCGCGCCCCCGACAGGTCGCTTTCGAGCGCCTGGACCCGGTTAGTCATGATCCTCAATTCTTCATCGCGCCGTTCAATCAGATGCACCAGTTCATCTACCCGGCGGCGGCCTGCCTGCATGGCCTCGAGCTGTCCCGCCAACTCGCGCTCCAACTGCTCGACCCGTTGCTGCTTCGCCTCGGCGACGGAGGCCGAGCCGGACAACGCCTGACGCAAGGCCCCCAGTTCATTCGTGAGTGTCTGGCGAAGCACCGCTCCTGCCCGCCTTTGGGACTTCATTTCATTGGCCAGGCCTTCCACCAGCCGCATGATCTGTACGAAGTGGGTATTGAGGTTCTGTTCCGCCTCGCCAGCCTGCGACTCGCTTTCCGCGATGGCAGCTTCCAGCTTCTGGCAGAATTCTTCGAGGAATTGGTCGCTCATGACTGCTCCCGAGTTAGCTGTCCCGGCCCCAGTCCGGGGACTTTTTCCGCTGATCGTATCGAAAGCACGGGAACCCTGACGCTTTGATTATACACCAAGGTACGCCTCACACGACTGCTCACTCTTTCAAAGGACTCCTTCCAGGCGTCAGGACACAATCTCACACTTCGGGAGGTCGTATCGCAGCAGAGTCAAGCCTTCGCGTGAAACCTTGGTGCCGCTTATGCGCAGGTACCGAAGGGACTCAAGTTTCTTGACGTGCAAGAGGCTCGCGTTGCTGATGCTGGCGTTCACCACGGTCAGCGAACGTAGGCCGGGAAACCCCTCCACGACGGAGAAACCCGCGTCGGAGATGCGCACCCCATACAAGCGCAATTCCTCCAGCCTGCTCATCCCCTGCAAACTCGCCATACCCTCGTCGGTCACACCCACGTCAGACAGGGCAAGAGTCTTCAGTTGAACAAGACCGCTCAGGTGACGGATTCCGCTGTCCGTCACGTTTTCGGCGGTCAAATCCAGCTCGCGCAGGCCGGTGAGCGGTTTCAGATGGCTGAGCCCCTCGTCGCTCACATGCTTTCCCAGAAGGAGGATCGCATACAAGGCGTTTGATTGGAGGCCATCTAGAGGCGACAGGTCGCCCGCCGAATCGAAGTCGACCACCAGGCGCACAACCCGCCCCTCGGGAACGTTAACGGCACCCTGGGCCCGGCCCGCGTCTCGCCATGCGTTTGGGTCCGTGCTGTTCCAAGGCCGCGTCTGCACCTTGCCCAGGGAACGGCCTCCCGCAAACCGTATCGTCCGCGCCGGAAGGGGCGCCTCGGGCTCCGGGGGCACAATCGCCGGAGGCGGAACGGCTTCCGGAGTTCCGGGCTTCTCGGTGACCGGCTGCTCTATGGGCGGTGTTGGTGGTCTCTCCGCCGTTTGCAGGCTGCTCAATATTGAGGGCACAAAGACGAACCCCGCAACGACAGCAACGGTGATAAGCAGAACCACCGCAACCAGGAGTAGCGCACCGTAACTGCGCTCGCCGGGCCGCTCGAGCACAGTGACCACTTTGGGCTTGCTGAGGTCCAGTTCGCGCTCCTCAAGCGTCTTGCGCAGAGACTCCACCTCTGCGCGCGATTTCGTAAGCGCGTCGGCTTTCTCGTCCTGGGCGGCCCGAACGGTTGCCAGTTCGGCTGCAAGCGCCGCCTCCGCCGCGGACTTGTCCTCGGCCCGGCTCAGCAGCGACTGGAGTTCCGACTGCAGCGTCTGAATGCGCCGCTCGTGCTCGATGCTGCTTGCGGCGGCCTCGTTTGCGGCGCGCTCCTGCGTGGCGAATGCTTCCCGCAGCGCCTCCAGCTCCATGCGTGCTTGATTCAACGCGCTGGTCTTCGTGCTCTCCGCCGCGCGCAGTTGCTCGACTTCGGCCACCAGGTTCCGTTCCGATGCCGTCGCCTTGTCCGTTTCCTCTTTGAGTGATTGCAGGGCCAGGTGGAGTTTGGCGATTTCGGCGTCTTGGGCTTGGCGGTTCTTTGCCGAATCCTCGACGGCGCGCTCTTGACTTGTCAGCGCTTCGCGAAGCCGGACCACCTCAGATCGGGCGTCTTCGAGTGCGCGCGACTTGGTTTCAACCGCGGACTGCAGCTGGCCCACCTCGGCCGACTGTTCCGACGCGCGAAAGGACGCCGCCTCGGCCTGCTCGCGCAGCGACGCCATCTCACGCTGCAACTGCGCAACGGCTTCGCCGGCGTCGGCGTTGAGGTGCTCCGCCCTGGTAACCGCCGACTCGCGATCCTGCAATGCCGAGCGCAAGGTATCCAGCTCCGAGCGCGCGCTCTCCAGCGCGCCCGCCTTCTCGCTTTCGTTCGCCCGGAGCTGCGCGACCTCCGCGGCGAGCATTTGTTCCGAGGACGAGGCCTGGTTGGCCCTGTCACGCAACCCCTCGAGTTCGCGCTGCAAAACCGCAATCGCTGCCGCATCCTGGGTGCGGTCCTTTGTTGCCGTGGCAACCTCCTGCTCGCGGACTTCCAGCGCCTTGCGCAACGATTCCATCTCGTCGCGGGCGCGCTCCAGATCGAGTGCCTTTGCGTTCTCCCGTTCGCGCAGGTGAGTCAGTTCAGACGCAAGCTGCTGCTCGGAAGATGATGCCTGTTGGGCCTTGGAGCGCAGCCCCTCCAACTCCTCTCGAAGCGCCGCCACCGCGCGCTCGCTCTGCTCGTTGCGGGCCTCCGCTTCCGCGATAGCCGACTCGCGGCCTTGCAGCGTTTTCTTGAGGTTCTCCAGTTCCTCGCGAGCGCCTTCCAACGCCTGTGTCTTCGCGGACTCGTTGGCGCGCAGGCGTTCCAGCTCCGCCACCAGCGTTTCTTCCGAAGACGAAGCCCGCTCCGCCTGCGAGCGGATGAGCTCCAGTTGATCCCGTAACGCCTGTGCGCGCTGCTCCGTCTCTGCGTTGCGCGCCTCGGCATCCTTGATCGCCTGCTCCCGCTCCGACAACGCATTCCTCAGCGCATCGAGTTCCGTGCGCGCGCCTTCCAGGGCCTGCGACTTGGTGGACTCGTTGGCCCTCAGGCGCTCCAGCTCCGAGACCAACGCCGACTCCGACATGGAGGCGCGCTCCGCCTGGCCGCGGATCTCGTCCAACTGCGCGCGCAACGCGCTCGCCGCACGCTCGCTCTCCGCGCTACGCTGTTCCGCGGCCGCAATGGCCGCTTCTCGTTCGCTCAGTGAGTTCCGGAGCGACTCGAGTTCTCCGCGGGCTTCGTCGAGCGACTTTGCTTTTGCCGCTTCGTTGGCCCGAAGCCGCGACAGCTCTTCCGTCAGGGCCTGCTGCGCGGACGCCGCCCTCTTGGCCTGCGTCTGCATCAACTCCAACTGCTGCCGAAGCGCTTCGGCCGCGTCCTTGTCCTGTGCGCTGCGTTCCTCGACGTCCCGCAGCATATGATCGCGCTTGGCCAGCAGGCTGCGGAGCACCTCGGTCGCCTCTTTGTCCTGTGTGCTCCGCTCCTCGATCTCCCGCAGCATCTGGTCGCGCTTGGCAAGAACTTCGCGGAGGGCTTCGGAGGCCTCCTTCTCCTGAGCGCGCCGTTCTTCGGCTTCCCGAAGCATCTGGTCGCGTTTCGCCAGAAGCTCGCGGAGTTGCTCCGCGGCTTCCTTGTCGTGCGCGCTGCGTTCCTCGATGTTGCGGAGCATCTCATCGCGCTCGGCCAACACGCCGCGGAGTTCCCCCGCCGCCTCTTCTTCGCGCATCCGCTTTTCTTCCGCGTCGCGCAGCATCTGGTCTCGCTTGGCGAGGACACTGCGGAGAGCCTCGGCGGCCTCCTTCTCCTGGGCGCGCCGTTCCTCGGCCTCCCGCAGCATCTGATCTCGCTTGGCGAGGACATTGCGGAGAGCCTCGGCGGCCTCCTTTTCCTGGGCGCTTCGCTGTTCAACCTCGCGCAGCGTCTCGTCGCGCTTCGCCAGGACGTCGCGCAACGACTCCAACTCGCTTTTTGCGCCGCTGAGTTGCTGGTCGCGTTCGCTGTCCAGCGCGCGCAGTTGCGCAATCTCCATCGCGAGCGACAGCTCCGCCGAAGACGCCTTCTCCGCCCGCGCCCGGACATTTTCCAACTGCTGTTCCAGCCCGGAGATGCGCTCCTTCAAGTCAATCTGCTCGACCGCCTCATTGCGCTTGGCTGCGAGGAAGGCCTGCACCTCCTGCACGAGTTTCTCCTGGGAGGCCACCAGGTTGTCGATCTCCTCCAACTGCTCGCCGGCCAGCATGTCGCGCAAGGCTTCGACGTCCTGCCGTGTCTCCCGTACTCTCGCCGCAAGGTTTTCGCTGATTTGCTGTGCGTCATCGGCGAGTCCCATACCCGCCAGGCTCTTTGCTCGCATTCCCATGAGAAGCGGACTATTGGGCAGGGTCTGGTCGAGTTGCCCCAGAACGTCCAGCGCCCAAACGTGCGCATCCGCCGCCTGCAATCGCTCCGCCTGCTGGAACTTGTCATCTATACTGGGTAACGCCATCGACTACCTCGTACCGCAATCCTCTTCCGCCACTTGCCGGACACCCATCGGGGTCCCAGCATTCCGTTGCGTCCATCATAATACGGGGCAATGACCTTTCGGGCAATCTCTATTCCAGCCCGCGGTCGCGCGGGCCAAAAGACAATCAGCGTGATAGTTGTACGTGTTAAGCAGAGTGGCCTCGTTGGAGACTCCCTCCTTCTTGGCTTTCCCTGTTCCTCCTTGCGTGCCGGAGGGTCTCCCAATGCTGTACCATGTCTGGCGCGGAGAGACTTCAAGCGAGGAGGCGCCCCATGATATCTGCGTTTAGTATGAAACGTGCAGCGGTTGTGGTTGTTGGGAGTCTTGCTATGGCGTTGTGTGTGCCCGCCCAGGAGCCCCGCCCGCCTGAGGCAGACCAGGCCCAACTCCGTGCCGCTCGAAAAGAGGCGGCAAACAAGCCGCGGCGCATCATCATGAACAACGACGGCAACGACGCCCGCACGAAGAATCAGGAGCACACCGTCGAGAACTTCCTGTCGAACCGGACCACCCCGCTCCTCGGGTCGCAGGTGGACGCCATCTTCTACTGCACGGGCGTCTTCAACCTCTACACCCACGCCAGCACCGAAACGGAATTGCGCGGACACGGCGACAAGGAAGCCCTCGACTGGGCCTGGGAACTCACCAAGCAAGGTACCGACTCACTGACCGAAATCATCAAGTTCTGTCATGCGAATACGATGGAAGCATTCTGGTCGATGCGCATGAACGACACCCATGACTCCGCGGACGACGCCCTCCTCTGCCAGTGGAAGCAAGAGCATCCCGAGTATCTGATGGGGACGAAGGGGGAGAAGTTTCCACACGGCGGCGGCCGCTGGTCGGCGGTCAACTATGGACTTCCCGAAGTGCGCGGCAAGGTATTCCGCATCTTTGAGGATGTCTGCACGCGCTACGACATTGATGGCATCGAAATGGACTTCTTCCGGCACCCCGTTTACTTCAAGCCGCAGATGACCGGCGAACCCGTGACGCAGGAACACTGCGACATGATGACCGGACTGATTCGGCGGGTGCGCGCCATGACCGAGAAAGTGGGACTGAAACGCGGCCGGCCTTTGCTCATTGCCATTCGCGTGCCGGACTCCCTGGCCTACGCGAAAGGCATCGGCCTCGATTGGGAAGCATGGCTCAAGGAGGACCTCGTTGATATCGTGTCGCTCACGGGCTACTTCCATCTTGAGCCATGGGAGAACATGGCCGCCATCGGCAGTCAGTACAACGTGCCGGTCTACGCCTGCCTCAGCGGTTCTCGCGTCGTGTCGGCCTCCAACCCTGAAGCCACCACGGAAGATAAGCTCGCCGCCTGGCGTTCAGAAGCCAAAGCTGCCTGGGTAGCGGGTGTAAGTGGGATTTACACGTTCAATCTCTTCGACCCGAAGAGCACCCTGTTCCGCGAGCTGGGCAGCCTCGACACCCTGCCGAAGACCGGTGAACCCTACAAACAGATCACCGGCGACCCGCGCACGATGGATCGCTGGCTTAAAGGCGGCAGCGCCTTTCTGAAGCTGCCACAGTAGAGAGGCCCCGTCCGATCGGTCAGACTCGTCCGATCCGTCCGATGTGTTATGCGGGAAACCAGCCCTCCAGGAAAGCCGTCTCCGTTCCCTCATAGACCGCTTCGGCGAGAAACTCGACGCCCTGCTGGTTGCCCCATGAGTAGTTGATGATGAGGCGGCCTTCGTATTCGCAAAAGTCGATATCGGAGTTGTTAATGTTGCGCGCGTCTTGAATGGCTTTGCGCTGCTCCGGAGTGAGGCGCGGGTTCGCGATCTGCTTGTCCTCATCGGAGGCCTTCAGCACAGGGTTGAGAGGGCTCGATTCCCACGCGATCAGGTCCATGGATCTGACCACATACTGCTCGTAGCCGCCCTGGACGGCCTCCAAGTAGAAATCGTAGTAGTACCCGTCCCGGTAGCGGAGGCAGTGGGGCGCCGTGTAGCGATCTTTCGCATACGTACATTCGGGCGCGGTCAACTCCCACGCGCGCAGATCGGGCGATGTCGCGAAACGCGCCGTAAACCGCTCTCCTGCGACCTCCGGTGGTTTGCCCACCTCGAACATCAGGGCGTAGCGGTCCTCCGCACGGCACATGGATGTATTGAAGATGCCATGCCCTGGCAGGTTCAGTGCGTTCCAGGTTTCCCAAGTGACGAGATCCCGTGACGCGAAGATATCAATTCGCTCGCCGTCCCATATGTCCGTCCCCGCGACGTACACCGTATCGCCATCGGCCATGGCGCTGCCGAGGTGATACCCCTTCGCGAACGCCGCAGTTGCTTCGCCCGTTTCGTGATTGACAAAGCGAAAGTACGAATCGCCGGTGGAATTGCCCTTGTACCCGGAGCGGACATACTCGAAGCGGTACACCTTCCCCTTGAACACCACAGGCGTCGTCTCGACCAGGTCCAAGTCGATGGTCCCCAGTTTGCGTATCACCGGCCTCTGGGGCGTCTCCTGGGCTGACACTACCGTGCCTGCCCAAGCGGCCGCGCCTGCGACACCCGACGCCCAGAGAAAAGTCCGTCTCGACATTCCTCGATTTACCTGTTTGTCCATCATGCTGCTCCTTGCCGTAGCCTGTGCGACACGAGCCTAGCATAAATGGGCGGTTAGGTGGAGCGCATTTCAGTTAGCTGCACTCTGGATGGATGCCGTCTCGTCGCTAGCGGCTTCCGGCGCCGCAAGCTCCCAGCCCCCGCCAAGCGCCTTGTACAACGAAATCAAATCAGTCAACACGAAACTCTCACTCTGGACGAGCAGATCCTGTGACTGAAAGAGCTGTTGCTGCGCCTGCAGCACGTTCAGGAACGTCTCCAGTCCGCGCACGTAGCGCTCGTTCGCGAGGCGAACGGCTTCCTGGTTGGACCTCACGGACGCATCGAGCGACTTGCGGCGGACCTGCTCTTTGGAAAACGACATCAACCCGTTCTCCACCTCCTCCAATGCGAGGAGAATACTCTGTTCATACGCGATGGCGGCCTGCTCTTGGCGGGCGTTCTGCACTTCGATGTTGGCGCGGATTTGTCCGCCACGGAAGATGGGCAACGACACGCTCGGCCCCACGGACCAAAGTTGGTTCGGACTACTCAGAATGTCGCCCCTGGAAGGACTGCGTCCCGCAATCGATCCGGTCAGAAAGAACTTCGGAAACAACTCCGCCGTGGCTTCCCCGATGCGCGCGGTCGCGGCGGCAAGTTCGCGTTCCGCCGTGCGGATGTCGGGGCGGCGTCGCAGCAGGTCGGAAGGCAAGCCCACGGGCACCTCGGCAGGCGCGGCGGGCATCGCTGCGGGAGTGCTCAACTCGGCGTTCAGCGCGCCGGGGTCTTCGCCCAACAGGACGGCCAGGCGGTACATCGACGCGGCAATCTGCGTTTCCAGAAATGGCACTTGGGACTGCGTCGCGGTGAGCAGGGCCTCCGCGCGAACAACGTCCAGCTCACTCGTCAGGCCCGCGTCGAAACGGGCCTTCGTCAGCTCCACGGTTCCCGCCTGTGCCTCGATATTCTTGTTGGTAATATCGAGTCGGCTCTGGGTCGCCCGCAACTCGACGTAGTTCCGCGCCACTTCGGCGAGCAGCGAAACGAGCA
>JADLCA010000413.1 GCA_020847495.1 Candidatus Hydrogenedentota bacterium
CCTCGGCCCTCAGCCACAGAGTATAGCGGCTGATGGAACAAGGCGAATTTCCAGACCGCTTTGGACGAGGCCAGCCGTTCTTGCAGCCAGGACGCTTGATCGTCCGGAGGCAGATTACCGTCGAGGACTACGAACAGGGCCGTGCCGTATTCGAATGAATAGGCGCGTTCGGGCGCTATCGTAGCCGGGCCGTTATCGGGCAGATGGAACAGGTCCAGGTAGAGCTTCGGTTCGTTGAAATACAACTCGTGGTTGCCCACTGTGGGTACCATTGGAAGCCGCCCGAAGATGTCGTCGGTGATGTCGAAGAAGGCGTCCCAGTCGTTGCGCTCGCCTCCTCGATTGATCTGGTCGCCGGCCGTCATGCAGAAGGCGGCCTCGGGACAGGTCGTCAGGGCCTGTTTGGCAAGACCGATCCACTTGTCGTAGCCGGCTTGAATGTCGCCCATGTACAGGAACGAGAAGGCAGCCTCGCCAGCAGGCGCCGTCGTGAACTGTCCGGTTCGCGACCAATGGCCTTCCGTGCCATCCCCCACGGAGTAGGTATAGGTTGTACCGGGGGTCAGGTTGGTGAGCGTCACGAAGTGCCGGTGGTTGACCGCGTCTTCTAAAAGACCGATATCTTCGACGGAGATGGTTTTCGCCACTGCTTCGAGAGGCTTGGCCGCGTCGCCGGCGGTTTCCTCCTGATAACGTACTCTGCCTTCGCCCACCTCCGTGCTGGTGCGCCATTGGATGCTCATCGAGGTCTTGGGATCCTCGCCAATCGTCACGACGATCTGGTCAGGCAGGCTGCTTGACGGGACTGATGTGGTTCGAAAATTTCCCGCGATGTGTGCTTACTGTTCCCGCGCGTGGCAGCCCTTGATCAAAACCCGCCCTTCGAGTTCGCCCGGCAACTGGGTGATCCGCTCATCGCGATCATCGGTCAGGATGGACTCGCCTTTCTGCGCCACACCCAGCGTGTGGACCGCGGGGCTGATATCCGTCACCGTCACCGATGCCGACGGATCCTGAGGAGCGACGATCACGAAGTACTGGCTTCCGCGGCGGCTGAGCGAATGGACGCCCAAGCCAATCGGTCCTTTGGGAAAATCCTTGCGCCAGACGAGCCGGCGTCCTCCGCCGGCCTCGACCGCCATGTCGGTTTCCTGAAACTCCCGCTCCGGAAGCCAGAACGCGTCTGCTTTCAATTCGGGATCCGTGGCGACGAATACGGTTACAGGCACGTCGACCCGAAAGGTCAGGTACTGGCTGCCAAGTGCGTCACGTTCGTTCTTTGTGAGGAGTTCGACAACTTTCGCAGGGGTCACGGAGAGCAGCACGTCCTTCGGCTGTTCCTCCTTCAGACGCCGCATTGCGTTCTCAGCCGTTTCTCTCACGCCTCCCTGCATCGATTGTTGTGGCAGGGTCGCGTAGAGCGTCGGCAGCAGCAAGATCACAACCAGGACTGCAAGTAGCGCCATCCAGATTCGTTTCATGACTCTTCCCCCAATGGTGATGTGGCACGGCCGGCGCCGGCAGGTTTGCGCCTGCCGGAGGTTCCCGCACGTCTCCCCCGAGCGGGATGCCCGGAACCGCGATTCTGGTCTGGCATCACTATGGCTTATTGGGAGACTGAGAGCAACCTTGTAGCAATTTTCCGGAAGGGTGGCATGGAGTTGCCGGATCGTGTGCTTATATGTAAGTTGATTAATATGAATTGGTTGTGGCTGAAGAGTGCCGAAATTCGAGAGGGACTTCAGTTGGAGCGTGAGCACCGCTGCCGCAATCCGAGCACATTGTGACATGAAGGTGCGGAGGACGCAGGCGAGCGATCTTCATCGAAGTAGCGGCACGCCGCCGCACACCATAGCGCGTCAAGCGCGCGGCACAGCGAGTCTTCATGGAAGCAATGGATGGTGACTTGGAGTTCTCACTTATTTCGTCAAGGTGAACGAGTCCTTGCTGACGCCATCGTAGCCCAGCGCATTGAATGTGAGGTTCTTGCCATCGACCTCGATGCGATTGCACAGCGAGCCCCCGCCAACCCACACCTCGGCGAAGCGCGGTTTGCGCTTCCCCGCGGGGCGGCTGGGGATCGAAACGGACGTGATGTAGACCGTGCCCTCGCTTGCAGATCCCACGCGTTTCCCTGCCCGCATCGGGTACGTCCGCATGTGGGTGTGCACATGGCCGGTGAGCACGAGATCGACGTGATACGTGTCAAACAAGGTGGCCCACCCCTTCTCCAGGCGGGGATAGGCTTCCTCGTTTGAATACAGCGGGAAATGGAAGATGGCAATCTTCCATACCGCCGTACTCTTTGCCAGTTCCTGTTCGAGCCAGATTCGCTGTGGCTCGGATTCGCTCATGACGTCGAGCACAAAGAACTGCGCATTGCTGTAGTTGAAGGTGTATGCGGATTCCGGCGTGATCCCGGCCGGACCGTTCTCCGGCAAGCCGAAAATGTCCAGATACATCCCCGCGCCAAGGCCCAGTTGTGCGTCGTGGTTTCCAATGGCGGGCATCACCGGGCGCGTGCGAAACATCCCTTCTCCGTATTTCAGGAATAGATCCCAGTCTTCGCGTTCCATCCCCGTGCCCACGAGGTCCCCGGATATGACCCAGAAATTGGTGTCTGGATGCCGCTGGAAATTGGCATTCAGCAAACGGCTCCAGTACTTGCTGCTGTGGGTGTCGCTGCAGTAGAAGAAGGAAAAAGGCTGGTCGCCATCGGGTGCCGTTTGGAACTCTCCCGTGGCACTCCACACATTCAGCGCCGGGCTCCCTACTTGGTACTCGTAGTTAGTACCCGGTGCGAGATCGGGCACGACTGCGCTGAACCAGTGGCAGTACCGGTCGTTCGCGAGCATGCGGTCTTTCATCGTGTTCCGTGTCGCATCCACTTGGGCAAAATCGGTGCCAGAGCCCTTGATGCGATACCGCACCACGCCATCCTGGACAGACGTGCTCGTGCGCCATTGCACCGTCTGCGTGTGGCGTGGGTCCTGGCTCCACGTCAGAAATATGGGCCCCGCCTGAATAGAGGATGGATACGGAGTCCTGCGGAACGACCCCACCAGGGCCGCCTCACTCCCGCGTCCCCGGATGGTCGGCAGAAGCTGTTGCCCGGTCAGCTCCTTGGGTACCTTCGTTAGCACCAGCTCCGTCCAGTCATGATAGGTCATCGAACCCTTTTGCATGCTGAGCACCGTTTGATTGGCAGGGTGAAAGTTGGACAAGGTGACCTTCACGCCCGGTTCCTGTGGCCCCACGCAGACGAAGTAATGCGGACGGAAATTGTCGAAACCGTTGATGCCGAGTTCCACCCGGCCAGCAGCAGACTCCTTCTGCCAGACTTCGTAGACCCAGCCCTCCATGTTCTCAACGGTCAACGCCGTTTTCGCGAAGCCGGCTTCCTCCAGCCAGAAGGGAACGTGCCTCTGCTCGATATTGCGCATGATGGACACGACGACCGGCACGTCCACGTCAAAGTACCAGTGCTTTGTGGCAAATGCGTGGCGCTCCTCGGGAGTGATCAACTTCAGGGCCCGCGCATCATCAATGGCGTATAACGCGCTAAGGGACTGCGTCGCATAGAGCCGCGTCAGCAATCCGTCCATGGCTTCTTCAACGGACTCTTGCGCAGACAGCCCTTGAACAAACGGAGCAAACGAGATCGCAAGGGCCACTGTCAAACACCGGTATATCGTGAGTCTCATTGGGATTCTCCTTGGCAACCAGCCGGAATAGCCAGGACCAGTATTCACGGCACCGCTTGTGTCAGGCACAGTAGCATTCCGGGCGGTGCCCAGGCAATGGATTAGGCCTGCCCAAGTCTACGCGCGCGTGCGGACCCGGATAATGATAAGGCCGCCGGGACCGACTCTGAGGCGAAGCGCGTCGCCGTCCTGTTTCAGTTCGCAATCCTCAGGCCATGCGTTAAGAAGTTGAACTTCGTCAATGGGTGTTTTGAATGTGAGAACCTCGGTCGCGGCGCATGCTCCGTCGAGCACACTTCCCACTCCGTACACATCGCCCCGGACCGCACCCCACGGGTTGTGCACCGCAATGATCCACTCGCCCGATGCTCGCCGGTTCACCTGCTTGGGCAAATGCGTCTCCCACGAGAAGGGGCAAAGTTTCTGCGCCGCGCCGGACAATTGTCTCCATGCGGAACCGTCCGCCACGCTTGCCGCACTGACGCTGATTCGCATCGGATATCCGGCCAGGGCGGAGGCCGGAGCGTCCGAAGGGAAGATGTCGTACAGCTCGGGAACCGCACTCGGCGGGTAACACACCGCTTCCGCTTTGCCACTGGTTTCGCGCGCCGCATTGGAGCTGTCACTCTCCGAATAGGCGAAGAGGGATTCCTTGAGCTTCTGCCAGGGCGCGCTGTTGGGCAGCGGCCCGGTGACATCGTGGATCAGCGCTATTGGCGTGAACGGTTCGCCAACGTCGGGACATGCCTGCTGAAAATCCAGCAGAGCCTTGGTGACCCGGCCATACGAAGAAAGTTCGCCCGATTCCCAGTTCAAGAGGTTGCCCTCAGCGCCCCATTCCTCGTGCAGCGTCCACGCGCCCGAAAGATAGGCATGAAAGAAGATTCGGCGCTGCAAGGCGGTGGACGGCCCCTTTTCTGGGCCCACCGGCCAATTGCTGTTGTCCATAGCTTCGCGTGGCGCCTGCCACGACCAATCATCGACGCCGATGAAACTGGTACAACCGTTGGGTCCCCACGGTGCGTAGAAAACGCCCCACGGCTTATTGAAGGCCTTGGCGGCGCCACGTGCGCTGGCGATGGCCAAGGCGGAGCTAGTTGAGGCCCAAGGCCCCACCTCGACAAAGCACGACGCGGCGCCCAACTGGTACGCGACGTGCCACATGAGTTCGCCCCAATGCGTGCCTTCGCAGTAGCTGTAGTGGGCACTGAAACGCCCGCCCTGCCGAGTCATGGCGCTCTCGATCGCCAAACGCCATTCGTGGTCCGACTGCGGATGGCGCTGGCCGAGGTAGTCATCGACGGTGCCGTACTCCAGCCAGGACGCGGCGTTGTTCCAGTCAAGCGCCCCTTGCAGCCCCTCCTTGCTCACCGGCTCGGTCGCGAACGCTGGATTGGCCTTGACGAAACGGCCCCAGTCATTGTGGAGATTGCTCACCACCTCATGAACCTGGCCCCCAAGAAACATCGGCCCCAGCATTTCGGCGTAGTGCCGGACCAAGTCCACATCGAACGGATAGGCGTTGTAGGGCGAGCCTCCCGCAACGCGGTCCACGACGAAATAGGTGCGATTCTCAGCGAGAATCGCATGCAGGGGTCCGTCCCGCCGTGCCACGGTATTGAAACGCCGATCGTCGGACCCAAACGGGCTGTTGACCAGCCGAATGCCCGTACCGGGGCGCAGCAGTCCGGACCGTTGAAGCCCGGCCCAATAGCGGCCCGTAGCCTCGTACGTGTGGAGAAACGCGAAGGCCGGCCGACCTGAACCGGGTACGTGATTTTCCTCGGCGAAGACCGCCCGCGTACGGGGCGTCAGCATCGTGGCGGCAAGTGCCGCCGAACCGCCCAAGAACTGCCTGCGTGTGGTTTTCATGTTTGCTCGCTGCTGGCCCTGCCAGTGGTTCCTTGTTTCCGCTCTTGTGCGCCTTCAAGCGATTCGCGCGTCAGTCGCCCTGCATCACCCATTCTTCGTTGAAATGCACATGCTTGATGGTTTCCAGGTTGTAGCTGTAGGTCGCATGCAAGGTTCCGTCCTTGGCTTGAACGATGGACGGGTAGTCAAAACGCTGGTCTGGCGTGTTTTCCAGGTGCCGGGTCCAGCGCCACGTCTGACCGCGGTCCTCGGATATCGAGACCGCCAACTGGTCGCGGGGTCCCTCCACCATGTCGTTGTACACGAGCAGCAGATGGCCATTATCCAGAACGATCGCCTCGATGCCTGCGCCGGGATGAGGACGGTCCGTGACCGTGACCGGTCCCCACGTGAGCCCCCCGTCCGTGGATTCGCTGCGCTTGATGCGGTGTTCCTCACCGCCGTTCCGGAAAAACGCGACGATGGTCTTGTCCTCGAATTCGGCGAGGGTTGGTTGAGTCAGGCTTGCCCCTTCGACGGGTTTGGAGAAGGTCCAGGTTTGCCCGCCATCCTGCGTGATGGCCATGCACGCGATGCCAAAGTTCTCGTTGGACAACGGCAAAACCACCGCCCCGTCTGAACGCACCAGCGGATGCGCGCGCGGCATCCATCCCAGGCGCTCGATCAACGGATTCTCGAACATGCCTTCCACCCGTGCTTTGAACTGCGCCTTCCGCTCCTCGGTCCAACCCTCACTGACCGCGGCCGAGTTGATCAACGTATCGGTGGCTTCCCTTAACGAGACATGCGGAATCAAGATGTCCGAAACGGACCAAGCCGGCGGGCCTGCGTTTGCGTAGTCAGTGGAGATGCGGTACCGTACCAATCCGCTCCCCCACGTCCACTGCGGGACGCCCATCAGTGTTGGATAGACCAGCCAGAGCCGCTGTTCTTTATCTACTACCATGCACGGATTGTTGTCAGACACCCCGAAGGTGTCGCTCATGACGAATGGCGTCTCCCAGGCGCCCGATTCCGCCGGCTTTCTCGCTCCACCCAGCCGGACATTGTCGCTCTTGTCCCGGTCCTTGGAGTAATAGGTGTCCGGCAGCGCGGGACCGTTCTCGTACCAGACGGCCCGAAGATCTCCGTTGGGGCATTCTACGATGCACGAGGCATGTAC
>JADLCA010000414.1 GCA_020847495.1 Candidatus Hydrogenedentota bacterium
ATCGGCAAGGTGACTATACTGCTCAAACTGGGCTATCGCGGGTTCGGTCGACCAGTCCCCGCGTTGCACTTCCCACTGGCCTGGACGGAGATGTTTCAGAAGTGGGAAGGTCTGTTTGAGATACTCTTCGCATGCCTGTTCGAATTCTGCACCTGCCTTCTGCCCGGCGAGACGATCGCCAGGGGAGCCAGTGCAAATCTTCTCGAGGATTGCTCTGGCAATAGAGACACTGGGCCTACTATGCTTGTCAGCGTTGGTGGGAATTCCATGGACATCGGTCTTAAGAACACGCTCGAGCAGTCGCGCATGAAGTGCGAGCCGTGCCTCATGAATCGAGGATTTCGCGTTCATGAGCCGGTCAGTTTGATGTGCGAGCGGTCACACAGTACATCGAAAATGCTCGCTGCGACCGCGCGTGCTACTGGCGGGGGAAAAGCATTTCCTACCTGCCGATAGGCGCTGGTCTTGCGTCCCGCGAATTTCCAGTCGTCCGGAAACCCCTGCAAACGCGCGACCATGCGGACAGTCAGACGAGGCATCCCGCCGAAGTCCGGTTCTGGTGCTTCATCAGCGACACCGTGTCCATCCACGCCAAGTGTCGCCCAGGCGCATTTGGCGCGCGTGGGACCGAGATCTGGACCACCGTGCTTGGTGGAGCCTCCAACGATTGTTGGGGCAATCTCGTTCGCCCGCTTTGCCCACAGTTTTGCGCCCCGCCATCCACGGCTCTCCATAAGGTCACCCAAAATCTCCCCCACAGTGGGCGGTTTGACGTTGGTGGGAGTGGGCCATGCGAACGTTTGCGAATAGCTCTTGAGAAGCGCCACAAACACTACTCGCGGACGCAATTGGGGAACGCCAAACTCTGAGGCGTTGAACAAGCGCCAATCCGTGACATAGCCGAGCTTCGAGAGTTCTTTGGCGATGTAGAGGCGATAGTCCTCGAAAACGGCATCAAGAATGCCGCGGACATTCTCAATCATCACAGCCTTTGGCCGTATTTCGTCAACCAACCGGATGGCTGCGGGAAACAAGTTTCGTTCGTCATCTTCTCCGAGCTGTTTTCCTGCTACCGAGAAGGGAGGACAAGGAAGTCCACCCGCAAGTAGGTCTATTCCTTTGTACCGGCTGCCAGTGAAGGTGCGAACGTCGCCCTCGTACACATCCCACTTTGGACGGTTGAGACGGAGGGTTGCACACGCAGCCTTGTCAATTTCGACCAAGCGAACGTGTCTGAAGCCAGCTTGCTCGATACCGAGTGCTTGACCACCGGCCCCCGCGCAGATTTCTAATGATGTTAGGTCCAATGCTTGCTTCCCTTGGTGGCGGCCCGGAGCCGCCGGTCCAAATGCATGCGTCAAAGAACTCCTCCGCCAATAGGCTATCACGGCAGTGGCTATTGCTCAAGGGTGCAGTTCAAGCTGGTCTCAGTGCAAAACCACCGTGGACGCAGACTCCGCCCTCCGCCTCACTCCTGCACAGGCAACGGCCGGATGTGCGGCAATTCAGCCCGGAAATCGCCAAGGCTCGACCAGTAGAGGTGCTTGTCGAGGTCCACTTCGGCAATCGCGAAGGCGCCCCAGTCTTTGGCTTGGGCGATGACCCGGCCTTCGCGGTCGTACACGCCGGTGATCATCCAGTTGAGGCTGACGTCGCAGTAGGTGCTGCTGACCACGAACACATGGTTTTCGCAGGCGCGAGCGGCGGCGAGCAAGGGATTGCACCCCGCCACGGGGAAGGCGATGATCTCGGCGCCGTTGTTGCTCAGTTGACGCGCGACCTCCGGGAAGAACCCGTCGTAACAGATCATCATTCCCACAGTCCCGAATGAGGTCTCGAAGACGGGATACTCCGTGCCCGGCGTGATCCCTGCATCCACCTCCGTGCGAGGCAATGTGACCTTCCGGTATTTGCCAACGAGGCGTCCCTGCTCATCGAGCAAGACTGCCGTGTTGTAGATGAGATGCTGGTCGCGTTCGACGAGCCCCGCCACAAGCACCGTGTTGAACCGCTTCGCGAGCCCCGCAAAGTACTCCGTGCTCGGCCCGGGGATTGGCTCAGCCACATCGTGATACGTGAGGCTATTGTTGGTGCAGGTGAGGGTCTCCGGCAGCACGATGAGGTCCGCGCCGGCCGCGGCGGCCTGCTCAATGAGCGGAGCGAATTGCTGGCAGTTTTCCATCGCGCTCGTGCCGCCGCTGGGAACGTAGTGAATCGCGGCCAGCCGGACTTTGCGCGGGCCTTGCGCATCACCCGGCTCGAGGCTGATGCCGCTCCACTCCGCCTTGGCGTTGGCCGCCCAGCGGAAGTGCAACTCGATCTGCGCCTGCTTGGCAGCGGCCGGCACCTTGTAAGCCCCATAGAAGCCCGTCCATCCTTCAGCCATTTGCCTGGCGCTGTGGTGCGGGTACTCAGGCTCCGCAAGCGGCGCCTTACCTCCCGCAAAAGTGTTGGCGCCGGGTTCGTCTCGCAATACAGGTTTGCCTGCACTGTCTTGCCACAGGATGCGCACGAGCGCCGACCGGCGTGGCGATGCCACGTTGGTCAGGCGAACCAAGGCCTTGAAGCGGTATTCCTTGCCCCCCTCGACTGGCACCGTGCGTACCCAGCGGCCCTCCAGTCCCTCCCGCGCGTCCGCCTCGATGACCAGGGCCCCGTCCTTGTCCCGGCCACCCTCGGGATCGTAGGAGAATGCGGGCCGTATCTCGTCGCGGATGGACACCGCGGTCCAGCCTTCGGGCGGAGGAGGTTGGCTGTTGGCGGGCGAGGAACTCATGCAGACCATAAAGACGATTCCCATCGAAGCATATCGCAGCATGGCTGGTACCTGTGGTAATGAGGAGCAACTCGTCAAAAGTAGAAGCGGCTTGCAGCCGCTTTTCTTCACCCTCTGCGATGGCGCCGGCAATTGCAGGCCCAATGAAGAGACAGGCACCGGCACCGATGTCCGGTCGGTCCGATCGGTCCGATCCTCCAATCCGGCTGGCCGGCCAAGCGCGTGTGGCATAGCCGCCCTCGGCTGTGCTCTTTGACCTCCACCGCCCTTACAGCGACGCTACGCCTTGCCGCCGCCGCGCGAGAGATACAACTTGTACTCGATGCTGTCCACCAGCGCCTCGTACGACGCGATGATGATGTTCTCCGAAACGCCCACCGTGTCCCACTCGCCCTGGCCGTCGGCGGACTCGATCAGCACGCGGGTCTTGGCCTTGGTCGCGGACTGCGCGTCGAGGATACGCACCTTGTAGTCCTCCAGATGCACCTCGGCCAACTCCGGATACCAGCTTTCAAGCGCCTTGCGCAACGCGTTATTCAGCGCGTCGACCGGGCCCGCGCCCTCGCCCACGGTGTGGTTCACACTGCCGTCGGGCAGCTCGATCTTCACGGTCGCTTCCGACACGCCGTCGGGATCGCCGTCGCGCCGCTCGACGCTCACACGCAGTCCGTGCAACTTGCAGTAGGGGCGGTGCTTTCCCTGCGCGCGCAGGATGAGCAGCTTGAGCGACGCGTCCGCGCCTTCGAACTCGTAGCCCTGGTTCTCGAGTTCTTTCACGTGCTCGAGCACGGCGCGGGTCTCGGGCGCCTCACGGTTCAACTCGATCCCGAAATCCGCCGCCTTCTGCAATAAGCTCGACCGGCCCGACACCTCGCTCACGGAGATATGCGTGCGATTGCCGACCAATTCCGGCGGAATGTGTTCGTAGCTCGTCTTGAGTTTGTTTACGGCGTCCGCGTGCATCCCGCCCTTGTGCGTAAACGCGTCGCGGCCCACGTAGGGGTCGGAATCGCGCGGATTCATGTTGGCAAGTTCCGCCACCAGGTGCGACACCTGGGTCAGCCCCGCGAGTTGCTGCGGCGCCACGACCGGGATTCCGAGCTTGAGTTGCAATGCGGGAATAATAGTACAGAGGTTCGCGTTCCCCGTGCGTTCCCCGTACCCGTTGACCGTGCCCTGTACCTGCACGGCGCCTTCCTGCACGGCCGCGATGCTGTTCGCCACGGCGCACCCGCCGTCGTTGTGCGTGTGGATGCCCACCTGCGACTCGGGCAGGCGCTCGCGCACCGTCCGCGTGATCGCCGCCACCTCGGACGGCAGCCGCCCGCCGTTGGTGTCGCACAGCACGAGCACCTCCGCCCCCGCGCGCCACGCCGCTTCCAGCACGGACAACGCATACTCGTTGTCCTCGTTGTACCCGTCGAAGAAGTGCTCCGCGTCAAGAAACACGCGGCGTCCCTGCGATTTGAGATACGCCACGGATTCGGCCGTGAGCTTGATATTCTCTTCAAGAGAAACGCGCAGGATCTGCGTGGCGTGAATGGGGGAGGACTTCGCGAAGATGGTCACAACCTCGGTGTCCGCGGAGAGCAGGGCCTTGATGTTGGCGTCGTCTTCGACCGCCGACTTGGGGTGCCGCGTGCTTCCAAAGGCGGCCATCTTGGCGTTCTTCAAGTCCATGTCGTGCGTGCGCGCGAACAACTCGGCGGCCTTGGGATTCGAAGCCGGCTGGCCCCCTTCGATGTAGTGCACGCCGAACTCGTCCAACGCGCGAACCACCCGCAACTGGTCCTCGGAAGAAAACTTGATCAAGCGCCCCTGCGCGCCATCACGCAAGGTCGTATCGTAAATCTCAACACGCTGCGACACTGGACCGGTCTCCACTGTTTCTGTTTCTTGTATGCGGGGCCATGCGCACCCGAACCGTGTGGAAAGTCCCCAGGGGGGTGAAAGGTTACGTGAGAATGGCGCCCGCGCCGATACGGGCCGATTGTATCACACACGGCAGCATCTCGTGTCCGTCCGGGAAGAGCAGGCCGGACTCCTGGGCCGCGCGCTCGCTGTACGCCACCGCCGCGTCGGGCACGATCCCCGGTCCGCAGAGCGCGAACGGAACCGCCCCCGCGGCATGCGTTTTCGTCGCCAGCGCCGTCACGTGGTCCGGCGCCACGAGAATGCGCACGCCGCCGCGTTCCTTCGCGTATTCGAGACACGGCGCGACGATCTTCGCGTCGAAATCCTCGATGGCCTGCAGCTTCAGATCGAGCCGGCCTTCGTGGGCCGTCTCGTCCGGGGCCTCGACATGCACGTACGCGAAATCCACCCGCTCCAAGGCGCCCAGCGCCGCGGCCACCTTGCCCGCGTAGTTGGTGTCAAGATATCCAGTTGCACCAGGTACCTCCAACACCTCTAATCCAGCACAAATACCAATGCCATTCACCAGGTCCACCGCGGACACCACCGCGCCGCGGATCCCGAAGCGCTCGTGGAACGGTTCCATGATGGGCGAACGCCCCTGGCCCCACAGCCACGCATGGGTCGCGGGGGGCTTCCCGGCGGCTTCCCGGGCACGGTTCACGGAGTGGCCGCGAAAAACGTCCGCCGACCGCTCTATCATCGCGCAGAGCAGGTCGCCCGCCGGCCCTTCGGGAAGGTGCGGCTCGTACTTCTGATCGGATATGTTATGGGGAGGAGTACAAAAGACCGACGCCAAATCGTCTATCGATACCCGGCCGGCTTTGATGATTCCGAGATGGCGGTAACTCACCCCGGGACTGAAGCGGATGGGGAACTCGGCCAAGCCTTCGTTCAGGGCGTGGACGAGCTGAGTGCCTTCTTCCGTGGTAATATGGCCTGCGGTGAAGCTTTGCATCACCCCGTCGACAAGGGTGACCAGATTGCAGCGGAACGCCACCTCATCTTCTTCCAGGAGGATACCGCGGCGGGCCGCCTCCAGGGGAGCCCGGCCCGTGTAGGTGGCCCGGGGGTCATAGCCGAAGACCGAGAGATTCCCGATGTCGCTGCCAGGGGGCAGGCCTTCAGGGATTGGATTGAACAGGGCGCAGATACCCAAGGTGGCTACCTCGTCCATGGCGGGCGTGTGGGCCACTTCCAGTGGAGTCCGGCCATCCAGTTCGGCCACCGGAAAGTCGGCCATGCCGTCTCCAAGCAGGACAAGGTATTTCAACGAGGCATCTCCCCAGGACCCGAGGGTCCAAACATAGTGGCGCTGCCAAGATAGCACGGGAGCGCCAGGCAAGTCAAGGTTATGTGGTTGAAATTGCAGCATTTCAGGCATTACAGGTGCCCTCCGGATAGAGGGGCGGAAGGGGGAGTGGGCTTGGACCGTTTTCAGATGGCGCTTGACCTGCTGCGTGCGGGTGGTCCGGTTCTTGACGGGGCTGCGGCAGAAAGGCTTCGGGAGCATGTCAGACTGGTTCAGGAGTGGAACCGGGTCGTCTCACTAGTCTCAGCGAGCGATTTGCCGCACATCTTGGAACGGCACACGGTCGACTCGCTGTCGCTCGTCCCGGTCCTTCTTCACGCGGGAGTCGGGGAGGGCCTGCTGCTGGACGTCGGGAGCGGGGGAGGTTTCCCGGCGATACCGCTGCTGATAGCGCTGCCGGGTCTCCGCGCCGTCCTGGTCGAGCGCTCGGATCGCAAGGCGGGGTTTCTGCGAAAGGCCGTGGCGGCTTTGGGGCTGACAAGGGCCGAAGTTCGAAGCGGCGAGTTCCCGGTGGTGGCGAAGGAGGTCAGGGCTGATGCGATTACCGCAAGGGCGATTGAGCGGCCGGAAAAGGTGCTGCCGATACTGGGAGAGTGGGTGAAAGGCGGGGCGGTCCTGCTGTGTCAGGCGGGCGACCCGAGGAACGTCGCCCCGAAAATGTTCCACGTGGAACATCCGGCGCCAATGGTCCACGTGGAACATTTTGAAGACGCCTGGACCCAGGCCGGTCTGCGCCGCGGCACGCTCCACATCGTCCGCGCCAACGCTACCCCTTCAACCCCGTCAGAGTCACGCCCTGAATGAACTGGCGTTGTGCCGCGAAGAACAGGGCAATCACCGGCAGGGTCATCAGCACCGACGCCGCCATCAGCCCGCCGTAGGCGTGGGCATTCATCACCTGCAAGGAAAACAGCCCAAGACTCAGAGGGTACAAGCGCTGGTCGGTCACGTAGATGAGCGGACCCATGAAGTCGTTCCACACGCCCAGGAACGTGAACACGCCGATCGTCGCCAAGGCCGGTTTAACGAGTGGCAGGACGATGTTCCAGAGTATCCCCAGATACCCGCACCCGTCCATCTTCGCGCTGTCCTCAAGGTCCTTGGGAATCCCCAGCATGAATTGACGCAGCAGGAAGATGTAGAACGCGCTCCCAAAAAAGGCCGGCACCCATAAAGGCCGCAACGTGTTGTACCATCCCAATTCCTTGAAAATCAGGAACACCGGTATCATCGTGACCTGCGGCGGAATCATCAGGGTGGCCAGAACCAGCAGAAAACAGAAGTCGCGCCCCGGCCAGTGCAGCCGCGAGAACGCATAGGCCGCCACCGCCGAACCCAAGACCTGTCCAATCACATTCAATACAACGAGCAGGACGCTGTTCCTGGCGTAAACAGTGATCGGGGCCACGCGCACAACCTTCCGGTAGTTGTCGGTATACTTGTACCAAGTCGCCAGTAGACGCGGCGCGTACTCATAGCGAAGCGTAATCCGCAGCACGTGCGGGTCGGCCACCTCGGACGCCCCTGCCTCCTCAAGCCGCAACCAGTTCTTCATCTTGATCGTGTCATCATCCGGACTCGCGAACTGCCACGTCAGGTCCTGCCACTGGTCCGTGCCCGTGAACGCGGTCTGGGTGGACACGTAGCGCCGCCCCCCAACCTCTATCGTCGCCTTGATCCGATGCCAGGAACGATCCGCATGGTTGGCGACCACCACTTTCCGGAAGTTTCTGAAGTCCATCCGCAGCGGCACTTCGGTTCTGACCTCAAAAGACTTCTCGTTCGCAAAGGAATAGCGAACCTCCTGAGACGGGCGCCCTCCGTCACCGTCCCGGCGGGCCAACTCCGCGTCGCCGCTTAGCACCTCCCAAGTGAAGGTCCCATTCTCCGTGGGACGCTCCACCGACAGGTCCCAACCGTGCAGGGTGACTTCGGACACCGAAACACGGCGATACACCGCATCAAAGACTTCGCGAACCAGGTCAAGGTCTACACGTTGGGCGAACCAGCGGGCCGCTTCCGGCTCGGACAAAAGGAACACGCTGTCGGGCGTGCGCCGCACGAGGCGCGCATAGATGCCCTCAGCCAAGTCCTCGTTGTCCAGATGTGGCCAGAAGTACTCAGGCAACAACGGCGTGAAGCCGACTGCAGTGGCGGAAATGGCCTTAAGGCACGGTTCGTGAACGCGGTCCCAGTCTTCGCCACTCACCAGGGCGGGCCTGACCGCGCGCTCGTTCACGCGCACGGCCATATGAGGGGACTCCGTGACCCCGCCGGGTATCTGAGGAAGCCATCGGAGCGGATACATCTCATCCGGGACCTTGGCGCTCGTGCTGAGCAACCAGATGAAGGGAAAAGCAAACAGGATCGAACCGGCCAATAACGACGCGTGCAGCAGAAGGCGTTTCGCAAAAAGACCTGTTTGACGCAGCGTACTCATTCTTCGGACTCGTAATGCACCCACAGCTTACTCAGGCGCAGTTGCACCAAGGTCAGGAGCAGCACGATCCCGAACAGTACCCACGCCATGGCCGAAGCATAACCCATCTTCATGTACCGGAAGGCATTGTTGAAGAGGGCATAGACGTAGAAGAGCGTGGCATCCAGGGGACCGCCGCGGGTCATGACGTAGGCTTGGGTAAACACCTGGAACGTGGCAATCAACCCCATGATGAGGTTGAACAGGATGTACGGGCTGAGCATGGGCAGGGTGATGCTCCAGAAACGCCGGACGGGTCCCGCTCCGTCCATTTCGGCGGCTTCGTACAGGTGCTGGGGAATACCCTTGAGGCCCGCGAGCCAGATAATCATGCTGCCCCCCGCACCCCAGGCCAGCATCATGATGAGAGCAGTCTTGGCAAGGCCCACATCCTGGAGCCACGCCGGGGCGGGCAAACCCGCCGACCGCAGTACGTTGTTCAGTACACCTTC
>JADLCA010000415.1 GCA_020847495.1 Candidatus Hydrogenedentota bacterium
CTGATGAACGGCACGCTTGGGATTGGCGACACGACGGCTATACAACCCTTTCAGGGTAGTAAGAATGGGCATCTCGATACCCGGGGTAGGCCGTAGCTGCGCTACGGCCAACCCCGGGCTGTGAGTACATAGGCCTTTCAGGCCATAAGAGCATGATGCGACGTCGTCCTCCAGATTCTGCGGCAGGCAGGCAGCTTCTTCACACTGCCCGTGGCTTGACAACTCGCCTGACATTCCCCCGTCGCATGTCTGGGTAGTGCGCACTGAGGCGCGTTGGTGCACAAGAGTCCCCTCCATCCAGGTTCGCATTTCTATTGCGATTGCCCTGGGAGCGCCCCTCCAGGAGCGCCGGCATCCCTGCCGGCTCTTGAGTATTGTACATTGACGCGCCCCCTCGAGTTTGGGATACTCCCCCTCTGCAAGCTGCAACTGGAGATGTCCTGTCATGAAAACGATCCTGTGTCGCGTATTCCCTATGTTCGCCTTTCTCACAATGATGCCGGCCTGCAGTGGCGCGGCCGGCACGCTTGAGGGCATTCATCTCGATTCCCTCAAGCTGCAGCCCGGATTCAAGATTGACGTGTATGCCTCGGGCGTGCCCAATGCGCGTTCGATGGCGCTCAGTCCTGGCGGAATCCTGTTCGTGGGCAGCCGCGACGATGGCGGCGGCCAGGTCTATGCCATCGTCGACGCCAACAGGGACAACGTGGCGGAGGAAGTCGTCGTCATCGCCAAGGGGTTGACGCAGCCCAATGGCGTCGCCTTTCGCGATGGCGCGCTGTATGTCGCGGAGATCAGCCGCGTACTGCGCTTCGACAAGATCGAGGAGACCTTTCGTAACAACCCACAGTACACCGTGGTCAACGACACGTTTCCCACGGATGAGCACCACGGCTGGAAGTTCATCGCCTTCGGGCCGGACGGCCTGCTTTATGTGCCCGTCGGCGCGCCGTGCAACATCTGCCTGCGCGACGATGACCCGCGTTACGCGTCGATCATGCGCATGAATCCCGACGGCTCGAATCTTGAAGTCTTTGCCAGCGGCGTCCGCAATACGGTTGGCTTCTCGTGGCACCCCACGACGCAGGAGCTGTGGTTCACCGAAAACGGCCGCGACATGCTCGGCGACGACATGCCACCCGACGAGCTGAACCGCGCGCCGCGGGCGGGATTGCACTTCGGTTACCCCTACTGGCACGGGCTGTCCATCCCGGATCCAGATTTCGGCGGGGGCCACAGCGCCGGCGAGTACACGCTGCCCGCGCGCGAGCTAGGCCCGCACGTGGCCGCGCTCGGCATGCGATTCTACACCGGCGGCATGTTTCCCGCCGAATTCCAGAACCAGATCCTGATTGCCGAACACGGTTCCTGGAACCGCAGCAAACCCATCGGGTACCGCGTCATGCTCGTCAAACTCAACGGCAACGAAGCGGTCTCCTACGAGCCTTTCGCGGAAGGCTGGCTGCAGGGAGACAAGGCCTGGGGCCGCCCCGTCGACGTGTTGGTCATGCCCGACGGCGCCCTGCTCATCTCCGATGATCGCGCCAACGCGATTTATCGCGTGACCTATTCGGAGCCGTAGAACCTCTCGCAAAAACTGTGTGTGTTTGTGTGGCGCAAGCTTCTCGCCCGTGGTTTGAGGACACCTCAACGCAGAGGCCCAGAGTTCGTGGCGGAACGCAGAGAAACAAGAGGGCGGCATTCTGGTACTGCCTCGCTCGCTGAGCGCGGCAGCACAGTACTTCGTTCAAGAGACTGACCAGACGGCCCACATCACCTGCCACGCGCATCTTCACGCAACATAGGAGGGCGGGTTTTCCAACCCGCCGTTCATTCTCGCAAGCGCAGCAGCCAACCTTTCACGCCACACCCATACCCTTGGTGCGGTGGACAGGAATGTCCGCTCTCCAGAACCGCCCAAGCAGTATCCATCCGGGAAGGATGATCCGCGTCACCTGCTTGTGCCTTGGCATCCAGTTGAACTGCCGTTTTGTGGTTCAAGAGTTTTGGCCGCTACTGCCCGGTCAAATGCGAAAGTTCTTCACGATGTTTGCGGATGGGGACCCAGGACTTCCAGTCCTGGGTTTAGCTCCCCTCCATGCAGTCCCGGAGGGACGGCAGAGAGCGAACGTTCTATCGAGACCTGGGTGCGTTCCCTCTATCTTCACAAACCTTCTGAAGTGGTAAATGTGACGCCGCATGATGGGCTCTGCCGTCCCTCCGGGACTGCACGAATGGGGGGCACAGATAACCCCGGATTGAAATCCGGGGCTACTTTCTGTCGTCCCTACGGGACTTGCAGATCAGCTTAACGGGTGACCGTACTTTTGAAACGCGCTCATAGAAAGCCGCGCGACCCGATAGTCGTTCCAAGTGTGTTTCCTCTTGTTCGCGGCGCCCCGCTCGATTAGACTGGCGGCGCGAACTCGGGGGAAACACAGCAGGAGTACACGCGCCGTGGTTGTCGCAAATCCGCTATTGGGGACCTTACTGCATGCCTTTGGCGCGATGGCGGCCGCGCTTTGTTACACGCCGCAACAGAAACTGCGGGGTTGGTCGTGGCAAACGTACTGGCTTGCCCAGGCCTTCGTCTGTTGGCTCTCCCTGCCGATCATCGGAGCGTACCTCACGATTCCCCAACTGGGCGAGGTGCTTCGCGAGACGCCGAAGAGCGCCTTGGCCGCGACTTTCCTGCTGGGCGTGGCCTACGGGATCGGCGGCACGGCTTTCGGACTCGCCATTCGCTATATCGGCTACTCGCTTACCTATGCCATCGCGATCGGCATTTCCTGCGTGCTGGGCACCTTGACGGGGCCGCTCTTGAGTGGCGCCCTCTACGAACTGCTTAACAAGACGGGCTCCGGCTGGGTGATGACCGGGATCTTCATCGGCGTCGTGGGCACGTTGGTGTGCGGCTGGGCCGGCCGCATGAAAGAGCGCGAGCTGCAGGAAGGCGATCCGGGCGCCGCGACTTTCGTTCTGGGAAAAGGTCTGCTGCTGTGCTTCGTCGCGGGTGTGCTCTCTTCCATCTACGGCATCGCGGTGAACGACGCAGGCGCCCCCATCGCGCAGGCCGCGGAGCGTTTCGGCGCGGGGCACTGGCAGATGAACGCTGTCTACATTTTCTCGAACAGCGGCGCGTTTCTCACCACCATGCTGTATACCCTGTGGTTGGGTCGGCGCGACAAGAGCTTCGGCGAGTTCCGGCGCGTGGCCGAACCCGCGCAGGGCGCGCTGCCGATGAATTACGCCATGGCCCTGTTGACGGGCTGCCTGTGGTACTCGCAGTTCCTCTTCTATGGCCTGGGCCACGTCCGCATGGGGCGATTCGCATTCTCCAGTTGGGCGATTCACATGATCATGCTGATCCTGTTCAGCAGCCTCACGGGGATTGTCCTGCGGGAGTGGCACGGGCGGCGAATGCAGACCAAGGCCCTCATCGCCCTGGCGTTTATCATCCTGTTCGCGGCGGTGATGATGCTGACCTACGGCAACTACCTCGGCGAGCAGGCCCAGGGCGGCTGAGACTTCCCGAAAGGAGCGCGGCTACAATGCAACGATTCGGCGCGGTCACACAGGTGCGCGAGGACATGGCCGATCAGTACAAAGCGCTCCATCGGGCCGTGTGGCCGGGTGTGCTCCGGCAGATCGAGAAGTCCAACATTCACAACTACTCGATCTTTCTGCGGCGGTTGCCCGACGGTAATCTCTACCTCTTCTCGTACTTCGAATACACCGGTGACGATTTCGACGCGGACATGAAGGCGATGGCCGCCGACCCCGCCACGCAGGACTGGTGGGACGTCTGCGTGCCGTTACTGGAACCCCTTCCCGACCGGGCCCCTGGAGAGGTCTGGGCCTCGATGGAAGAGGTGTTTCACGTGGAGTGACCCCAAGCTTGCGGCGTTGGGCTTCACATCCCCCTCGGCCCTGCGGGCCTGCCCCCTTCGAAGGGGGACCTTGTGCGCGTGCCCTTTGGGTCGCGAATGTGTGTAGTTCTGCAACACTAGTGTTGCACACGTCCCCCTTTGAAGGGGGTGCAGGGGGATGTTCTTCTCTTCAGTCTTTCCGGGTGGACTGGGGCGCGCGGACCGCGCCGCGCCTACAACTTCGAGACTGTGATGCCGCCGCTGAACGCCGACGCACGGATGCGCGTGGTGCCGGACCCCGTGGTGTGTTCGAGCGAAGCTCCCGGGCCAAAGCCCGGTTTGGACACCTCACCGCCGAACGCGCACCGGATACCGCCGTTGAAAGTGGAAAGGTCGAACTCGGCTTCGGTCGTTTCGGGCAGGGATAGGGACACGTCCCCGCTGTGGGTCGAAACCTCGATCGTCCCGCCCGGTGTCACCCCTCCTGTGTAACGAATTCCCCCCGTAACGGCCCCGCACTCCAGCAGCGCGATGTTCTCACCTAAGATCTCGATCTCTCCGGACACGGTGGAGACTTCCGCGCGGACCGTTGCCGTGCGCACGGTCACGTCTCCGCTGACGGCTTTGATCTGGATATCCGCAGTCCGTCCGTCAACCTCGATGTGTCCGCTCACCGTTTCCGCCTTCACACGGTTGGCCACGCCACTCGCGACGATATTGCCGCTCATGGTCTTCAAATCCTGGGAGCCGCCGACGCCTTGCGTGGCGATATCCGCGCCCACGCCGGTTGCCGAAACGGCGCCCCCTTTCGGCATCTTCACAATGAGTTGAGTGCTTTTCACGTTCTTCGCGTTCTTGGGCAACATGACTTTGATGACCAGCCGCTTGTCGGTTCCGGACACGTCGAGGCGTTCGGCGCCTTTGCCGAGCGTGCCGGTAATCTGCACGGATGCTTCGTCCCACGCGGACACTTCGATGGAGCCGCTGACATTCGCGATCTCCACCGCGATCTCCGGCGTGGCGGGTCGAATCTCGTTGATGGCCGTCTGGGCGCCCGCCACCCCCGCAAGCACCAGGACGATCCATCCACACCTGACTTTCCTGAACATGTTCCTCTCCCTC